>JBAWVV010000005.1:0-29885 GCA_037147115.1 Planctomycetia bacterium
CCGAGAGCCGGCCTCGCCGGTCAGCGCAGCCCGGAGGGCGAAAGCGCAAGCGGCGTGGAGAGAGCCGCGGCCATGGATGGCCGAGGCGAACGTCCGGCGACGGGGCACCGGCGACCCCGAAGCGCACGTTTGAGCAGGAACGCTCTTCGGGTTATGTCCCCTTGGGCAGTCCATCGGCGGGGCCGGCAAAAGTTTCGTCGTTCGTCGGAGGCACCTCCTCTCTCCTCAAGCGTTCGCCGATCCCCGCCTCGCCTGTGCGCTGGCACCGAAACGCTCGAAGGCAGCGCCCGGATACCGACGCCGGCGACAGACGCCCACCCCGGCGGGTACGATTTTCTCTCCCCCGCGCCGAGTCCGGCGCGGGCGCGACACGCCCGAGGAAAAGCCATGCGGCACGCACCGATCGACAACGCCCTTTTCGTCTCCCACCGCCGTGGGCTCGTGGCCCAACTCCCGCCGCGCTCGATCGCCATCATCCACGCCGCCGACATCCTTCCGCAGACTGGCGACGGCACCTTCCCGATCTATCCGGCCGCCGACCTCTTCTATCTGGCCGGGATCGAGCAGGAGGAAAGCGTGCTCGTCCTCGCGCCGCAGGCCACCGATCCGGCGCAGCGCGAGATCCTCTTTCTGCGTCAGCCGAATGAACATCTCGCCACCTGGGAAGGGGAGAAGCTCACGAAGGAACGGGCCGAGCAGATCTCCGGGATCCCGCGGGTGCGCTGGCTCTCGGAGCTGCCTGGCGTCCTCCATATTCTGATGTGCGAGAGCGAACGGGTCTTTCTCAACTCAAACGAACACGAGCGCAATGCCACCGAGACCGATCCCCGCGACGTCCGCCACGCGCGCCTCCTCATGGCCCGCTATCCGCTCCACCGCTACGAGCGGCTGGCGCCGATCATGCGGAGCTTGCGCGCGGTGAAGGACGCCACCGAGATCGAGCTCCTCCGCCGGGCGATCGACATCACCGACGTCGGCCTGCGGCGGATGCTCTCCTGCCTCAAGCCGGGGGTGATGGAATACGAACTCGAGGCGGAGCTGATCTACGAGTTCACGAAACACCGGGCGAAGATGGCCTACGAGCCGATCATCGCCTCGGGCAAAAGTGCTTGTGTCCTTCACTACAACACCAACGACCGGGTCTGCCAAGACGGCGACCTGCTCCTCGTCGACGTCGGCGCCTGCTACGCCAACTACAACGCCGACCTGACCCGCACCTATCCGGTCAATGGCCGCTTCACCCCCCGTCAGCGGGCCGTGTACGACGCGGTCCACCGTGTCCTCGAGGCTTCGATCAGTCGAGCGACCGTCGGCACGACTCCGCGCGACTGGCGCCGGGCGGCCCAGCTTCAGATGAATGACGAGCTCCTTGGGCTCGGCCTGATCACGCCGGAGCAGGTCGCCAAGGACACTCCCGAGGAGCCGGCCTGCCGGAAGTATTTCATGCACGGCCTAGGGCATTCGCTCGGCTTGGGTGTCCACGACCTCGCGCCGCTCAATGGCCCCTTCCAACCCGGCTGGGTGATCACCGTCGAGCCCGGAATCTACATTCCGGAGGAGGGGATCGGGGTGCGCTTGGAAAATGACGTCGTCGTCACCACCGCCGGCCCGGTCGATCTCTCCGCCCACGTGCCGATCCGCGCCGACGACGTGGAGCAACTCGTCGGCCGCAGCGCCAGCGCGCGGAGCTGACGGCCCGTGCCGGAACTGACGCAGCCCTCCTCACTCGCCCCCGCGCAACTCCCGGAGCTTGGTGGCCGCGGCGCGCCCGACCGGGAGGATCTCGGCGCTGCCGCTGAATGAAAGGACCGTCTCCTCTCGCGACTTCCAGGTCACGAGCGAGAGCCTGGCGAGGCGAACGATCTGCGAGCGGCCGAGCCGGGGGAACAGATCCGCGGGGAGGATCTCGGCCCATTCCGCCAGACTGCGCCGGACTGTCGCGGGCTTCCGTTCCCCCGCGAGACAGAGGCGCGAGTATTTGCCGAGCCCCTCGATCCAGAGGATGTCGTTTCGGCGGAGGATCGCCTTCTTTCCCCCCCGGAGCGTGACCGCGACGGTCGACTCCCCCTCCGCGCTCCCCTCCAGAGGCGACGTCGAATCGGCAGCCGGGCCTGTCGCGGGTAGCAGTTGGGCCACCCGGATCGCCCGCAGCAGACGCCCCACGGCCACACTCAAGCGCATCCGATCAATCGGCTTGAGAAGGTAATCGACGGCACCGACCTCGAATGCGGTGACGGCGTATTGCGGATGGGCCGTGATGAAGCAGACGTGCGTCCGTTCGGTGAGTTCGGCGAGGAGTTTGAGGCCCGAGCCTCCGGGCAACTCGACATCGAGAAAGAGGATGTCGGGGGCATGCTCCTGGAGGAGTTTGCTTGCCTGCGCGACGCTCCGCGCGGCGCCGAGCACCTCGATCTCCCTGTGGGCTGCGAGGAGGTCGGTGAGGCGACGGCTCGAAGATTGCTCGTTGTCGACGAGGAGTGCCGTGGGCATCGAGGGAATCTCTCGGGACGCGGCGATCAAGGATACCTTCGGGCGTGGGCCGGTTGACCACCGAAGCGACGTTCAGCGTCAACTCCCCACCGGGCCGCATCACCCGGGGGGAGCCAAACAAGTGTTCCACACGCCCGGGCGCCTGTCGGGCCGCCATTGAGGTTTGCCCGGCGCTGCGGGGTGTGGCAGAATTAGGGAAGTTTACCGGCTGCACAGGCGGCCTGGGGGGAGATGCACGATCTGCCCGCCCCTGCCTGCGCGGCCCCGCTGATCGACCCTCGTCAACGACGAGGGTCCGCGATCCTGGGCCTTCCGGCGGGATCGGCGACGCGGTTCAATCCGCAGGAGACCTGTTTCATGCGTGGTTTCATGGTCGGTCGCCGTGGGATGTCGAAGTCGTGGCCCGGTCTCGGCATGATTCTGGCTGTGGGGATCCTCCCGGCAACCGTGGCGAAGGGGGCCGAGAAGCCGATCCGTTTCGACCGCGACATCCGGCCGCTTCTCTCCGAGCATTGCTTCGCCTGCCATGGTCCCGGCAAGCAAGAAGCGGGCTTGAGGCTCGATGACGGCCCCGCGGCGCTCGCCCCCTTGGAGAGCGGTGATCGGGCGATCGTCCCGGGTGACACCGCCGCCAGCGCCCTGATCGCCAGGATCGCTGCCACCGATCCCGACACCGTCATGCCCCCGCCCCACTTCCACAAGGAGCTTTCGGCGGCCCAAAAGGATCTCCTCACGCGCTGGATCGCGGCCGGGGCCCCCTACGAACAGCACTGGTCGTTTCGGAAGATCGTCCGCCCCGAGGTGCCGGCCGCACCGGGCGACCCCGGCAACCCGATCGATCGTTTCCTCGAGGCGCGCGTGGCGGCCGAGGGACTGCCGCTCAACGCCGAGGCCGACCGGCCGACGCTCATCCGCCGTGTCACCTTCGCGCTCACCGGCCTGCCGCCGACCCCGGAAGAGGTGGCGGCGTTCGTCGCCGATCCCGCTCCGGATGCCTACGAGAAGGTTGTCGATCGGCTGCTTGCGAGCCCGCACCATGGCGAGGAAATGGCCCGCCATTGGCTCGACGTTTCTCGCTACGCCGACACCCACGGCCTCCACCTCGACAACGAGCGCCACATGTGGGCCTACCGCGACTGGGTCGTGAAGGCCTTCAACGACAACCTCCCCTTCGACCAATTCACGATTCTTCAACTCGCCGGCGATCTTCTCCCCGGCGCGACTCGCGAGCAGCAGACGGCGACCGGCTTCTCCCGCTGCAACGTAACAACAAGCGAGGGGGGATCGATCAACGAGGAGCTCCTCTTCCGCTACGCCGTCGACCGCACGGCGACGACGCTCAACGCCTGGATGGGGCTGACGGGGCAGTGCGCTGTCTGCCACGATCACAAGTTCGACCCGATCTCGGCCAAAGATTTCTATTCGCTCTATGCCTTCTTCAACTCGGCGGCCGACCCGGGCTTCGATGGCAACATCGAGCAGACGGCGCCGGTCATCAAGCTCCCTACCCCCGAGCAGGAGACGGAGCTGGCGGCCCTCGACGCGAAGCTGCCGGAGCTCGAAAAGCGGATCGAAGAGGCGGTCGCGCAGGTCGTCTATCTCGACCCGGCCACGGCCGACCCCAAGCCTGCCCCAGTGACAAGCGAAACGGTCTGGCTCGACGACGATCTCCCCGCCGGCGCCTCCCCCCAGAGCAGCCCCGGTGGACCGACCTGGTTCACGGGAAGCGAGCCTGGCGCGGTGGTTTCCGGGGCCCGGTGCCTCGACCGCACCGCCACCGGCATCGGCCAGGATGTCTTCATGCCCGGCGGTGAGATTCAGGCTGGGCCCGCCGGCGGCGAGCTGTTTGCCCATGTTTGGATCGACCCAGCGGCGCCGCCGAAGGCGGTGATGATCCAGCTCCACACCGACGGCTGGGAACACCGGGCCGTCTGGGGCGAAGGGGGCGTGATTCCGTGGGGGGCGGTCGGCCAGGCGTCGCAGCTGGTGCTCGGGCCCCTCCCCGAGGCGGGGAAGTGGGTGCGCGTGGCGTTCAAGCCGGAGAGCATTGGCGTGCCCCCCGGCACGAAGATCGGTGGCTTCGCTTTGACACAATTCGACGGCCATGTCCGTTGGGACAAGGTCGGCCTGTCGAGCACCGACGACCCGACGGCCGATCCGGCCCGCTCATTCGCCGCTTGGTGGAAGGCCCGGGTGGGAGTCGAAAAGCTCGACGACATCCCGGAGGGGCTGCGGGCCCCGGTTCGGGAAGGCCCCGAGAAAACAACCACTGCCGACGACGTCACACGGATCCGCCGCCACTGGCTGCGCACCGTGTGGCGCGAGAAGCCGGAAGAGATCGCGGTGCCCGACCGCGAGCTCGTCGAAACGCGGCGCAAGCGCGACGACCTCGAGAAGGCACTCGTGCGGACGTTCGTGTTCAACGACCTCCCGCAGATGCGCGACAGCTTCATCATGCTGCGCGGGGCCTACAACAAGCCGGGGGAGAAGGTGACAAGGGCCACGCCCGCCTTCCTGCCACCGCTGGCAGCGTCCGAGGGGGCGACCCCCAATCGGCTCGATCTCGCCAAGTGGATTCTCCTCCCGGAGCAGCCGCTCGTGGCGCGCGTCGCCGCCAACCGGCTCTGGCAGCAGTTCTTCGGGATGGGGCTGGTGAAGACGAGCGAAGACTTCGGCCAGCAGGGGGAGTCGCCGAGCCATCCGGAGCTCCTCGATTGGCTCGCCGTCGAATACCGCGAGTGCGGCTGGAACACGCGCCACCTCGTCAAGCTCCTTGTCACGAGCCGGGCGTTTGGCCGTCAGGCCTCGCTGGCGCCGGAGCACCTCGCGGCCGATCCGGAAAACAGACTCCTCGCCCGTGGCCCGCGGATCCGCCTCGACGCCGAACAGATCCGGGACAACGCCCTGGCCGTCTCGGGGCTCCTCGTCCCCACGCTCGGTGGCCGGGGCGTTCGCCCCTACCAGCCGGACAACATCTGGGAGCCGGTCGGCTTTGCCGGCTCGAACACCCAGATCTACAAACGCGACACCGGTCCCGCCCTCTGGCGGCGGAGCCTTTATACGTTCGTGAAGCGGACGGCGCCGCCGCCGTTTATGGTCAACTTCGATGCCCCCAATCGGGAGCAGTTCTGTGGCCGCCGCGAGCGGAGCAACACCCCGCTCCAGGCTCTCCAGCTGATGAACGACGTTCAGCATGTCGAGGCGGCCCGGGCGCTCGCCACGCGGGCCCTCGCCTCCGGCCCCGCCGATGACGCGGCCCGGATCGACTGGCTGTTCCGCACGGTGATCGCGCGGGCGGCCGACTCGGCAGAGATGGCGGTGGTGGCCGAAGAGCTCGCCACCCACCGCGGCCGCTACGCCGCCGATCCCGAGGCCGCCAAGCGGCTCGTGGCGGTGGGGGAATCGAAGGCCCCGGAAACCATCCCGGCGGAGGAATTGGCCGCCTGGACGCTCCTTTCGAACATGCTTCTCAATCTGGACGAGACCCTCTCGAGGAACTGAAGCCATGGCCCATCATCTCCCCTCCGGCCAAGACCTGCAGCTCCAGGCCTGCCGCCGCGCGTTTCTCCGCCGCTCCGGCGTCGGGGCTGGCGCTGCGGCGCTGGCGCTTCTCGAGAGCCGCCGTGGCGGCGGGCTGTTTGCCCAGGCCGGTGCCGCGGGAACAGATCCAGCGGCGGTTCGCTCCGCCGCTGCCCGAGTCCACCCGCCCCTCCCGGGATTGCCCCACCACGCGCCGCGGGCGCGGAGCGTGATCTACATCCATCCCAACGGCGGGCCGTCGCAGATCGACCTCTGGGACCACAAGCCGAAGCTCAAGGAATACTTCGACAAGGATCTCCCCCCGAGCGTCCGCGGCGACCAGCGGCTTTCGACGATGACCAGCGGCCAGCAGCGTTTCCCGGTGGCACCGTCGAAGTTCAAGTTCGAGCAGCGCGGTGCCTGCGGCCGCTGGATCAACGCCGAACTGCTCCCGCACACCGCAGGGATCGTCGACGACCTGGCGCTCGTCAAGAGCGTGTTCACCAACGCCATCAACCACGACCCGGCTTGCACCTACGTGATGACCGGCAGCGAAGTGCCGGGGAAGGGGAGCCTGGGGAGCTGGCTCGCCTACGGCTTAGGAAGTGAGAACGACGATCTCCCGGCTTTCGTCGTGTTCACGCCGCAGCCCGACATCAATCCCTCGCAGGCGCTGTTCTCGCGGATGTGGTCGAGCGGCTTCCTCCCCACGCGCTTCACCGGTGTCGCGATGCGTGGCTCGGGGGATCCGGTCCTCTATCTCCCCAACCCCGACGGCGTCACGCGGGCCGACCGGCGCGTGATGCTCGATGCCCTCAGCACGCTCAACGCCCGCGGCCACGACCGCTTCCACGACCCCGAGACGCAAACCCGGATCGCGCAATATGAAATGGCCTTCCGGATGCAGGCGAGCGTGCCCGATCTGGTCGACCTCAGCGGTGAAACGGCCCAGACGCTCGCCATGTACGGCGACGACGTCAGCAAGCCCGGCTCCTTCACCCACAGCCTGATCCTCGCCCGGCGACTCGTCGAGCGCGGCGTTCGCGTCGTGCAGATCCTCCACCGCGGTTGGGACCACCATGGCAATCTCCCCAACGATCTCAAGGCCCAGTGCCTCGACACCGATCAGGCGACGGCGGCACTCGTCAAGGACCTGAAGGCCCGCGGAATGCTCGACGACACCCTCGTCGTCTGGGGAGGGGAGTTCGGCCGCACCGTCTATTCGCAGGGGACGCTCACCGCCGACACCTACGGCCGCGACCACCACCCGCGTAACTTCTGCATGTGGATGGCCGGCGGCGGCAGCAAGGGGGGGACGGTCCTCGGGGAGACCGACGACTTCAGCTACAACATCGTCGAGAACCCCGTCGATGTGAACTCGTTCAACGCCACGCTCCTCCATCTGATGGGGATCGACCACGAGCGGTTCACGTTCAAGTTCCAGGGACTCGACCAGCGGCTCACGGGCGTCGAGGAGCAGCACGTCCTCAAGTCGCTGCTGGCGTAAACGCGGGCCACGAAGTAACGCGGTTACCGAGCGACTCTGCAGCCACGTTGGAGCCACGTTGGAGCCAGAGCAGGGGTGGCGAACTGGGTGCGCACTGGGGGCTCGCAACAGGGGGATCAAAAGATGGCGAGAGTCTTGACGGGACCCGTGGCTGGGATTGTCGCGGCGTGGGCGCTGCTTGTGGGAGTGTGCGGCGCCGATCCGGAGGATGCGAGGCTCATGCCGGGCGATAAGGTCGAGATTGAGTGGGTTGGGAGGCGTGTAGAAGCGGAGTTTGTCGAGTATTCGATCACGGGCTGGATCACGGTCAAGTTCTTCTCCAACGGCATCGAACACTCGCCGACGTTCCCGCCGGACAAGGTTCGGGCCCTCGGCGGAGGAAAGAACGCGAAAGGACCGAAGCGCCCGCTCCGCACCTGGACCGACACGACGGGGACGTTCAAGACGAAGGCCCGCTTCATGGCGCTCGAGGGGGACGAGCTCACACTCGAGACGGAAGATGGCGAACAGATCTCCTTGGCGCTCGAGAAGTTGAGCGCGGCCGATCAGGCGATGGCCCGGAAGATCGCTGCGAAGGTGGGCCCCGCGGCCCCCAAGGCGGACGCGAAAGGAGACAATCCGTTCGCCGCCAAGCCCACGCCTCCCATGCGGCCGCGCAGCCAGCCTGAACCTGCCGACGAGCCCAATGATGAGCCAGCCGACGACGCGCCGGAGCCTGTTGAAGTTGCCATAGGCGAGTGGCGCCGTTGCCGGACAATCACCGTCGATCCTCCTGCCGACTGGTCGGTGCCGGTCGACGGTGGCGTGTTTCCGGAAAAACTGGCCTCGGCACCGATCCCCCTCCCTGGCCCACCGCAGGGCTCGGATGGTTTCTTCGAGAAGATCGATGGGCTTCACATGGCGCGGGGCGGGGCAAAGGCCTGTGCCGTGATCCGCAACAGCCCCCCCACGCGGGCGGTCACGACGACGCTCTCCTTCGTCGATCTCGTTGGTGGAAAGGTGGAGGCTCCGGTGCGAATGCCGTCGAGAACGAAACTCGTCGACGTCGATCGGACCGGCGAGTTCGTCCTCACCGTCCCGGACACCACCTTGGTCCTCGGAACGACGGGGCCGCCGCCGCCGCCACTCGGCGTCTGGAAGGTGGCCGGTGACTCGCTTGAGCAAGTCCGGGTGTGGAATCCGCAGGATCCCAACAACATCCACAAGGATACCCCGTCGTTCGCCAGGTTCATCGACGCCGACCACGTCGTCTGCGTGAACTTCCCCAACAAACTCTCGGTGTGGAACGTGCCCGAGGCGAGGGCGATCTGGACGATCGAGCTCGCCAACGGGAGCGAGCCGGTTGTCAGCCCCGGTGGAAAGTATTTGGCGGCCGCGGTTGCCGACAGGATCTGCCTGTTTGACGCGCTCACCGGGAAGACGGCTGGCTGTCTGCAGGACGTGCCGGGGGCGATCGGAACGTTGTCGTTTCGTCCCGACGGCGGGCAATGTGCCGTGGTGTCACCGCAGCGCGTCGTGGTCTGGGATCTCCAGACGGGAAAGGTTTACCGCGACATTGCCTTCTCAAACTATGTCCCAACCGGCTCGGTCGACTGGCTCTACGGCGGCTACCTCCTCTGTGGCGGGAGCAGCCTTGTCGATCTCGAACGGCGGATCGTGATCTGGAAGTATCTCTCCGAGTCCGCCGCTGGGGAGCCGGGTGGTTGGGGGGAGTTTGGCGGGCAGTTCTGGTATGCGCTGCAAGCCAACGGATCGCAGGGGCGGGCACTCTATCCGGCGGTGCTGCCGCACGAGGACGTCCGCCGGGTGGCGGCCGGCCTCGACCCGGAGCAGTTGCTGGCAGTGCGCCCCGGCGCGGCGTTCGCGCTCGACGTCCGGGTGCAAGGGGATGCGGCCGAGCAGCAGCAGGTGCAACAAGCCCTTACCGCCCGTCTCCAAGCGGCCGGGATGACGGTCGGCCAGGGGGCGGCGCTCGTCCTTCAAGCAACGACGGAGACGGGAAAGAGCCGGGAGATGTCATACCGGGCCTTCGGCCGGCCCCTTGGGGAAGCCGAGAAGGTGACGATCACCGAGCAGATCAGCCGGTTGAAGATCCTTGAGCAGGGGAAGCTGATCTGGGAAGGGGCGCTCTACGGGGGGGGCCCCGCATTCCTCGAGATCAAAAGAGGACAGACGATCCAGGATGCGCTTGCTCCCTATCAGAAGCCAAACCTTAAGTACTTCAGCTCCGTGAATCTGCCGCGGTACGTCGCCAGGACTGCCGAGGCCGGGGCCTACGGGTTCAGCCGGTACACGCCGCAGGGGATCGTGAACATCGAGCCCCCCGCCCCCGCCGCGGGCCAAGCGAAGTGATCCATCAATAAAAACGAGAGCCGGCGGAGCGCACCGGCGGCCTTGGCCCGGATGCCAACACCCCTCCGCGCTCACCCCAGCGCCCAAATCCGGTATGCTCGTTGCGACGATTTCACCCAGAGGAATCCCAGAGGAACCCGTTCCATGCGTCTGTTCGCCTGCTCCCTGCTCCTCCTGGCCTTCGCCATCACCCTTCCGGAGACTTCCGTGTCCGCCGCTGATACCGACGTTCCCCTCCCCACGCTCCCCAAGGGCGCGGGCACTCTCGACGCCGATCCCCCCAAGACCTTTATGAAGACCGCTTCCGGTCTCCAGTACCGCGTCCTCCGCACGGGGCAAGGGGTCAACCCCAAGGCGAGCAACACCGTGAAGGTCAACTACCACGGCTGGCTCGACGACGGGAAGGTGTTCGACAGCTCCTACAAGCGTGGCGAGCCGATCGAGTTCGGCCTCACCCAGGTGATCCCCGGCTGGACCGAGGGGATGCAGCTGGTGGGGAAGGGGGGCATGATCGAGCTCCTCATCCCGAGTAACCTCGGCTACGGCAAGCGCGGTGCCGGCGGTGCCATCCCCCCCGATGCCACGCTCCACTTCCTCGTCGAGCTCATCGACGTCCGCTGAGCCGGCCTCCGGCACGGTAGTGACCAACGACGACGGCCCGCGCGGGGCGATCCCGCGCGGGCCGTTTTTTTGTGTCGAGAGAATCGCAGGAGCGCGATTCACTCAGGAGCTGGCAGGTTCTCCCCCTGGGCAGCGCTGATCGCCGCCGCCAGGATCGGCATGGAGAGGTCATCGGAGAGGAAGCGGACGCTCCCGTCGATGTACACGGCGCCGCAGGCACTGGGATGAAACGAGTAAAGTTCGTTGCTGCTGTTGCAATTCATCGCGCACGGGCCCTTCGACGTCACGCCGTCGGTCGTGTAGCCGTCGACCCAGAACTCCGAATCGGGATCGGCCCAGCCGGAGCCGCTCGCCCGCGAACCGGCGATCGGCTTCCGCCCGCGGTACAGCACCGGCCGCCCGGCATCCTCGACCCAGGCAAACGTCTTCGAGGTGCCGTCGAGGACATCTTTCTGCTTCATGAGCTGGCGGGAATTGAAGAACGGCGGGCTCATTCCGGTGGTGAACGACGAGATCGTGCTGATCGGGAGGATCGCGCCGGTGTACTGCTTGGCATCGGTGGCACCGCCGGCATTCGGATCGTATCCCGGCACCGGCGGGATGAGGTTGTAGGGAGCCAAGCCGATCAGACCGTTGACGCCGTTGGCGATCGAATAGTCAGACGGGGCGGCGTTCCACTTCGCAGCCGACGCGCTGTTGGGAGCGTTGCCGGTGTCCATCGGGTTGGCGGTCGCCGAGGAGGGGCAGATGAGCGCCGGGATCTTCGTCGCGATCACGGTCGCATTCGTCGGATCCGACCAGGTGACCTTGAGGTTGTACTGGCTGGCGAGATTCGCCTCCTCGATGAACGGGAGGAGGAACACCCCCGGGCCGTGCTGGATCGCGCCGCTGGCCGGGGCGGGGATGGCAAGCTCCGTCACGGGATAGCCGGGGGCCGCATCGGCCCGCGCCGGCGGAAAGAACTTCTTCGCGCTCTCGAAATTGAGGATCGCCAGGCCGATCTGCTTGAGGTTGTTTTGGCACGAGGAGCGACGAGCCGCCTCACGGGCCGCCTGGACGGCCGGAAGAAGGAGGCCGACGAGCGTGCCGATGATGGCGATGACGACGAGGAGTTCGACGAGGGTGAACCCCGCGTCTCGGGAACGAGACCTGACCATGGAGAGACCTCTTATATGAATAGATAGAAGACAGGAACCATCGACAGGCGACAGGGCGGTGATGCCGGAAGTGAGCTTCTTGTCAGCGCGAGGTGAGTTCGAAGGGGGGGAGTTCGGTCGGCTTGGCCTCGACTTTCGCCGTCAGGCCACTGGTCGCAGCGTCGCCGTAGCGGGCGGGGATCTTCGGCGCCGACTTGTCGCGGCGCACCTGATCGCCCCCCTCCTCCTCGGCCGCCGCGAGGACCGCGATGCCCACCTTGTAATCGCCGGCCGGCGCACCGTCGTTGGCCTCGTAAGTGAAGACGGTGAAACGGCCCTCCGCGTCACTCTTGGCCTGCGGTTGCTCGCGCCACTTGAACTTCGCCGCATCGACCGGCTTGAAGACGATCGTGGCGTTCGCCACTGGCTTGCCGTCGAGCGTGACCTGCCCCCGTACGGCATGCGTCGGCTGGCGCAGATTCTGGAACTCCTGCTTGGCGCAGCCCGAAAGGAGGGCTGGGAGAACGACGAGGAGGGCCGAAACGCAGGAGCAGCGGCGGGGCGCGAAAGAGAGCATCGGTCGCTCCAGGGGGGCGGGAGAACCGGGGCAGAACGTGACCGGGGATGTCACGCGGAAGGCATTACGAAAGAGAACTTAGTTCTCGTTCATTCAGAAGCCGTGTGCCCACGGAAAACTCACACGATGAGCCCTGCATGAGCGGCCGGATTCCGCCCGCGTCCCCGCGACGGCGGTCGCCTGGCTTGCGCGTTGTTCTGACCGATGATCCGCTGTGGCAACGCCGACGCGCTACCGCATCTCCGCCGTCAGCGCCATCACTACAGGCGCCGTCGAATCGTCCCCCTTGATGAGGTCGATCCGCTCGATGCTCGTCTCCTTGCCGGGATGAACGACGAGCTTGCGCATCTGTCGGCCGGCAAGGTCGAAGGCAAACTCGCTCTCCGGGACGTCGACGCGGCGGATGTAGTCGGCGAAGTGACGGCCGTTCACGAGCGGATGATCCTCGGTCGTGCCGTCGGCATAGACCAGCCGCACGATCATCGAGGTCGATTCCTCCCGCGTCGCCGGCCAGCCCCAGCCGGAGATCCCGCCGAGGATGTGGATCGCCGCAGCCGGGCTTCCCAAGGGTAGCGACACCGCTTTGGGCATCTGCGGAGCGATCTTCCCCTGCGGCCCGTGGAGCATGACGGCGTTGCGGATCGTATCTCCCTGCGGGTCGACGAGCACAAACGGGACGGCTCCCACCATCTTCGGCTTCCAGTCGGGGAAGACGAGGCGTTCGACCTCCCCCTCCGGCTCGAAGAACATCCCCTTCGTGGTCACGACCGTGGCCGCCTTGTCGAGCGGCAACGGGAGATACTTCCCCTTGGCCGTCAGGAAGGCGAGGAGATCGGCAAACCCCTTCGGCTGGATCTGCTTCTCGAAGCCGACCGGCATGAGCGAATTGGGAGAGGGCTGGAACTCTTCGATCTCGTCGCGCTGGATCGGATGCCGCTTCCCCTCGGCATCGACCAGCTCCACGGCTGTTCGGCTCTCGGCGGCGAGGAGCCCCGTGACGACGCGGCCGTCGTCGGTGGTCACCGTCCAGGAGCGGTAGTTGCCCTCGACGGAGCGGTTGGGATCGAGGATGTGAATGAGGAGCTCCTGCGGCGGATGAACCGCCATCCCGGTCAGCTCCGGCCCCACCTTTCCCCCTTCGCCGGAATGGGTGTGGCACTTGCCGCACTGCTCCTTGAAGAGCGCCTTGCCGCGCGGCACATCGCCGCCGGCAAGGACGACCGGAAGGACTTCGTCGATCACCTTCTGGCGGTCGGCGCTTGGCAAGCCGCCCCCCTGGGCGATCACCTTCCTGGCCCGCTCGCGGACCGCGCGGTCGGGATGCTCGGTGAGCTTGCCGCGCTCGACGAGCGGCACGTCGGTGACGGCCACCGAACCCGCCTCGAGCCGATCGACGAGCTCGGCGGCCCACTCCCGGTTGGCAAGCACCGCCCGGAGCGCGGCATCACGGACGGCCGGCGTGAGCGCGGCGAGCTTGTCGAGGATCAGCCCGGCGGCTTCAGGCGCCGTCGACCGGCCGATGGCGGCAACGACACCAGCGGAAAGCTGCGGGCTCGAGCGGCCGCCTACCCGCGCGAGGAGCTCGCCGACAAGCTCCGCATCGGCAGGGCGGAGGGCGACGAGGCGTTCGGCGGCCTCGATCCTGTTGGAATCCTCGCCATCGGCCCGATCGAGATCGGCAAGGAGCGCTTCACTGATCTTGCCGACATGGGCGTCGAGCGCCCGGCTGCCAGTGTGCTGGACCAGCGTCACCAGTTGCCCCTGGGACGAGGCGGGGAGCCGGTCGACCAGCGCCACGATCGCCTCCTCGGTCGCCGCGTCGAAGGCTGCTGCCTTCCCCTTCGGCCAGCCGCGCGAAAGCCCTTCCAGCGCCGCCGCGGCCGTGGCAGCGTCGGCCTCGGCAAGCTTCACGAGCGTCCGGCCGACAGCCTCGGCATCCCCCTCCCGCGCCACATGTTCGGCGACCCGGCCGACGAGCGCGAGAAGCTGCGGCGACGGCGGGGCTGGCTCAGCAACGACAAGGACCGGCAGCAATGCGGCCGGCGCCAGCCCGGCCGCCTTCGCCGGATCGCGGTCGAGCAGCGCCGGGAGAACCCCGGCCGCCTGGATCGCCGCGGCGCTTGTGGCAGCATCGGCAAGGATCGGATCGGAAAGCGTGCGCGGATCCTGAAGCGCGCGGACAACGAGCTCAGCAGCGAGGTCAAGCGGCGGGCACTCGGAGAGCGTTTCGAGAACGGTCAGGCGGACGATCGGCGAGGAGTCTTCGAGGAGCTTGGCTCGGTCGATGGCAGCGACCGTCGCCGCGTCGCGCGGTAAAACCTTGATCGCGTTCATGCGGACGCCGGCCGATGGATGCTTGAGCGCGCCGCGGACGGCGTCGAGGAGGGCGATATCGGCGTCCTCCGCGATCAGCCCCATTTGGAAGAGCGTCCAGAGCGCATGGATCGCGCTGGGATCGAGGCCGATTGTGTCGACGGTGCGGTTTTTCACGAGGCCCACAAGCGCCGCGACGACATCGAGATCGGGCCCGAGTTGCTGCGACGAGCGATCGACGAGCGCCCGCTGGGCACGCATCCGCCAGAAGAGGTTGTTGTCGGCGAGCATCGCCACGAGCTCTTCCGACGTGGCGGCGGCGAGGTCGCGCGTCGGGGATGCGGCGAGAGTGGCCGCAGCGCTTTCGTGGACGACGCGAAGGATCCGGCCGTGGCTCTTGTCGCGAAGCGGCGTCTCGTAGGCGTTCCCCTTGCCGTTCTCGAAGCCTGCCGGCGTGGGATTGTGCTGGACGATGTAGTTGTACCAATCGACCACCCACACCTGGCCGTCCGGGCCCACCTCGGCGGCGATTGGCGCCGTCCATTCGTCGTCGCTGGCGAGCAGATCCCAGGCCATCCGGCTCGAGAAGCCGGCGCCGCGGGGTGTGAGCTCAAAGGTGGAGACGATGTGGCCGGTCGGCTCGCAGACGAAGGCGGTACGATTCCAGTATTCGCGCGGATAGGCGCGCGCCGTGTAGAGCCGGTGGCCGGCGGCGGCGGTGTACTTCCCGAAATGATCGACCTGCCGGACCGGGGCATCGCTGCCGTCGAGCCGCTTGGCGATCTCCATCGACGGGCTGCCGGCGATCCCGCCGAGGGTCGTGGCGCTCCAGCCGCGGACGCGCTCGTAAACCCGATTGGCCAGCGGCATGTGCTCGCTGGGATTGCCGTTGGCCGTCGAACCGAAGACAAGGCCCTCTTCCGAGAAACCAAAGCCCCAGGAATTGTTGTTGGTGCTGCGAAGAAACTCGAGCTTCGAGCCGTCGGGAAGGAAGCGGAAGAAGCCGGCCCCGAAGCGCACCGGCTCACCGCCAACCTCGCCACTGAAGCCGGAATAGCCGACCATCCCGTACACCCAGCCGTCGAAACCCCAGGCGAGGTTGCTCGGCCCAGAGTGGGTGTCGCTGGTGCCCCAGCCGGTCGAGAGGACCTCCCGCTTCTCGCAGATGCCGTCGCCATCGGCGTCGGAAAGAAAGAGCATCGACGGGGCCTGGGCGACGATCCAGCCGTTGCCGTGGTGGAGGAGGCTCGTGGGAATGGAGAGCCCCTCGGCGATGATGGTGCGCGCGTCGCAGACGCCATCGGCGTCGCTGTCGTCCAAGCGGACGATCCGGTCATGCCCCTCGCCGTCGCCGGGGAGGACGATCTCGTTGGGGTAGTCGAGGCTCTCGGCGATAAACAGCCGGCCTTGCGCATCAAAAGCCATCGCCAGCGGCTTGGCTTCGATGACCGGCTCGGCGGCCGCAAGCTCGACCTGAAACCCCTCTGGCACGAGGGCATGCTTTCGCGATTCTTCCGGCGAGAGGGGGGCCTGCATCTGGGCGATCGGATCGAGCTGCACCCCCCACTGCTTGCCACCGGGGTCGTAGGCGGGCACCTTCGCCGGGACAAACTCAAACGCCGCGAGCCCCTCGGGGAGGACGTTCATGGTCGGATGATCGACATACGGGCCGGCTGCGGCCGGATCCCGGCCGGCCGCCCAGCGGATGCCGCGTTCGACGAGATTGTGGAAGCCGGGATGGCCCCAGGTGCGCTGATCATGCCCCCAAGCGGTGTAGAAGACGCGTCCCTTCCCTTCGCTGCGGACCCAGGTCCACGGCTCGTGGAGATCCCCCTCGACGCGCTCCTCGAGAACCGTCCGGCCGCGGGTGTTGTGGCGGGTGTGGACGTAGGTCTCGTCCCAGCTTTGAAAGCCCTGGAAATCGTTCATGATCGGATGGTCGGGAGCGAGAATCGTCGTCCGAAACTCGCCGCCGTCGTGGCGCTGGAACTGAGCGCCGACCATGTCGACCCAGACGGGAGAATTGCGAAAACAAAAACTTGCGCAGTGGAGCGGCACGAGGCCGTGCCCAGCGCGGACGAAGTCGACGATCGCCGCTTCGCGTTCGGCCGGGAGCTCGTCGATGTTGGCGTAGACGGCCAGCGCGTCGTACTTCGAGAGCGTCTGCGGGTTCAAATCCTCGAGCCGCTCGGTGTAGACAAGCTCGATGCCGCGGTCGGCAAGGACCGGCTGGAGCTGCGCGAAGCGGTCGGCGGGGCGATGGTGCCCCTGGTCGCCGAGGAACAGAACCTTGAGCGGTTTGACTGCCGGGTCGGCCGCTGCAACCGTCCGGGGAGCAATCAGCAGCAGGGCGACCAGGCCGAGCAGCCAAAAACCGCTCGCGCGAACTGATACCGGACGCATGCAGAAATCTCCTCGGCGGCCTGCGGAATCGTCCCTGGAAGCACTACAGTATACCGGTCTTTCGACTCGGGTACTCCCGCGAGAAGGCCCGGTGGAGCGACCGCCACACCGAGGAAAACCGAGATGAGTGCCACCACCTCCCGCCTCCTCGCCGACGCCGTCCTCGCCCTCCACGCTGGCTTCGTGGCCTTCGTCGTCCTGGGCCTGTTGGCGATTCTCGTCGGAGGACCCCTTCAGTGGCGATCGGTCCGCAACCCATCCTTCCGGGCGCTCCACCTGGCGGCGATCGGCTTGGTGGTCGCGGAGGCGTGGGTGGGCATCACCTGCCCACTGACCGCGCTCGAGGACTCCCTCCGCGCGGCTGCCGGCGAGGCCACCTACTCAGGCGCCTTTGTCGCCCACTGGCTCGGCCGCCTCCTCTATTGGCAGGCCCCCCCGTGGGTGTTCGTGACGGCCTACACGATCTTCGGTGCGGCCGTCGCGGCAAGCTGGTGGCTCGTCCGCCCGCGGCCGTTCCGGACAGCGCCGTGAGGCCTCGACCAACTCTTTGGATGCTCCGCGCGACCCTGTTTTTTGCCAGTTCTTCACTTGGGGCAACGCGGTTCGCCCGCCTACACTCGCCTGTGGGGGACAATCTCAAAGAGGACGGATCAACCATGTCGTTGCGGATACACCGATGAGCGTCGCCGATGAACTCCTCAAGCTCCAGAGGTTGCACCAGTCCGGGGCGATCGACGCCGACGAGTTCGCCGAGGCCAAGGCAAGGCTACTCAGTAGTCCGCCCCCCCTCAAGAACGCCCTCAGCAGTTCACGCTTGAGTGACACCGATGACGAAACCTGGGCCCTGCTGCTGCACTTGTCCCAGTTCGCCGGATACGCCGTCCCACTGGCCGGTCTGATCGTGCCGATTCTGATTTGGCAACTCAAGAAAGCCGACGTGCCGACGATCGATGCGCATGGGAAAGTCGTGGCGAACTGGATCATCAGCGAGTTCATCTACCTCATCGTCTGCTTTCTCTTGGTGTTCGTCTTCGTCGGAATCCCCTTGCTGTTCGTGCTCGGCATTCTCGGGCTCGTGTTCCCGGTCATCGGCGCGATCAAGGCGAAGAACGGCGAGGTGTGGCGGTATCCATTGTCGATACCGTTCTTCACTTGAGCCCGCGACGTGCCGCCAGTCACGGCCTTCCATGACCGATCGGTCAACGATGCCGTAGATTCCAATGTCGACGCGATCGAGGATGTGATGCCGCCCGAATCAAATCCTTACCGCGCTCCCCGCGTGCTCGATGCCCCGACCGAGCCCGCTCCGAGGCCAAGAGTGTCCCTTGGAAGGCTTCTGGTTGGTCTCCTTCTCTTCAGCATCGTTTCGCTGGCTTGTTGGTTCACGCTGATCCTCTCCTTTTTTGGTGATTCGTCTGACTATTGGCCCGGTTTCGCCTGTGCGGTTCCCGCTGTCGCCGCCGGTGCAGTCATCTTTCTCGCGTCGTTGGGCGGAAGGACCCTGGGACACCCGAGACCGGCAGAGGTTCAAGGACGCGTTGCGTCTGGTGCCCCCGCCCTCCCCGGAAACGACACGGCCCGCCCGGCGCGAGCGCCGGACGGGCCGTGAGGGTTTTTACTCAGGGCTTGCGATTCAGGAGCTCATCGACCACTCGGGGAGCTTCTTGATCACGCCCCCTTCGAGGGCCGACTCGTGCGCAAGCAACCCCGTGCAGGTCCAGTTGGCACTCTGCCGGGCGTTGGGATAGGGATCGCGTCCCTCGACGAGCGCCGAGGCAAACTCGTGGACAAGATGCGGATGGCTGCCACCGTGGCCGCCCCCTTGCGTGAAGGAGAGGTGCTGGTGATCGTCGGCGTCGTACACGCCCCCAGTGGTGAACCGCTGGATCGGCTCCGGAAGGAGGTGGGCGAAGTCGGGCACCGGCACGCGCTTGGGGATCTCGGGCTCGGGCACCTTGGCGGTGTGGAGGACCGGCTCCTCCCCCTCGACAAGTTGCCACTCGAAGCTCTTCTTCGTGCCGTAGACGTCGAAGCTCTCGCGGTACTGCCGGGCGGTGTCGAACAGCGAGCGAATCACCCGGGCCACGACATCGCTGTCGCGGAGCTTGACATGCGCGCTTTCGATGGCAAACGGCGAGCCATACTTACTGATAAGCTCCTCGCGGATCCGCCCCGACCCAAAGCAGCTCACCTCCGTGGCATCCTTCCGCTCGAGCGCTAAGCAAGGCCCCACGCAGTGCGTGGCGTAGTGCATCGGCGGCAGGCCGGGCCAGTAGTTGGGCCAGCCGTCCATGTCTTGCTGATGGCTCGCCTGAACAAACTGGATCTTGCCGAGCTCGCCCCGGTCGTGCATCTGCTTGATAAAGAGGAACTCGCGGGCATAGACGACCGTCTCGGCCATCATGTACTTGAGCCCCGTCTTGGCAGAAAGCTCGACGATCTTCCGGCAGTCGTCGACGCTCGTCGCCATCGGCACGGTGCACATCACATGCTTGCCCGCCTCGAGGGCGGCCAGCGTCATCGGAGCATGGTCGGGGATCGGCGAATTGATGTGGACGGCATCGACTTCCTTGTCTTTGAGAAGATCGGCGTAGCTCGTGTAGCGCCGTTCGACAGAGTACTGTTTCCCGATCTGATCGAGCTTGTCCTGCGACCGCTGGCAGATCGCCACGAGCTCGACATGCGGGTGGCGCTGGTGGATGGGGATGAACTCCGCCCCGAACCCGAGCCCCACGACCGCGATCCGGACCTTCCGGCCCGATGTCCCTGTCCCGCCTGCCATGCGATCCCCCTTCGGTGCGTATGAATCGTGCCCGGGGGGCATTCTGACGGCTGTGCGGGGATTTTGCACGGCTCGCCGCCAACCGCCGGGAGTCGGGCCGGGCCGGCGGCGGAAATGGCCCCACCGACGAGCCGCTCACCGAGCAAGATCGAGATCGACCCCGGCTCCCGACGGGCCGACGGCGACCTCGAGCGGCGAGGTGGCGATCGTGCCATATCGCCCAGGGAGCGGACGCCCGACGAGCTTGCCGAGCCAGGCTGCGACCTTCCCCTGATCGTCACGGATCTCGTCCGGCACCCCCCCCTCCGAGACCGTCACCCGGTGGGTGCCCGTCACCGCGCCCGGCCCCATCGGCGAGCCGAGTTCATACCGCCCCTCGTTGTCGGTCGTCCCCTCCGAGATCCACGCGGCGGAGAGGCCCCGCTCGGCAGGGCTGAAGCGAACAAGCACATGGCCGAGCGGCTTGCCGTCGAGCGTCACCACCCCCGACGCCGGCACAAGCACCGGATCGGGCTTGCGGGCGCATCCACCGACGAGAACGGCGACGAGGAGGATCGCCGTCAGGCCGGGCCCGGGATGGTTTGACAGGCCGCTCACTCGACTCCTCCCGGCTGACCGTCGTTGGGCCGCATGATCTTCTGGAGCAGCGGGAGATCGGCCGTGTCGACGAGTGTCACCAGGCGGACGGAGCCATCGGCAAACACCATGTTGGCCCCGCCGGGGTGTTGGCTGCCGAAGGCATTCTGCCGGTCGTCGGTGGCGGCGGTGGACGAGGCGGTGACCATGCTCGGCACCCGGTAATTCACCGGCACCCAGGCACTGCCGAGGACGTCCTGGATGGCGTTGAAGTTCGACCATGCCCAACCGCGCATGTTCGGCAGCTTCTGCTCCCCCGATACAACCCAATTCGGCTCGAAGCTGTTCCGCTCCCCCACGAGCACCGTCTGGCTCGTGCCGTCGAGGAGATCCTTGAGCTTGACGTTGCTGTTGACCTGAAAGACGCCGTCACAGGTGGCATTGGGGTAATACCACGACCGCGAGCCGGCGTTGGCGATGTAGCTGTTGACGCCGAGGTAGTAGGTCGTGCCGCCGGTCACGTAGGTGATTGGATTCTTCGGAACATAGTCACTGGGGCAGACGAATACCGACACGTTCCTGGCCCCGAGCGAGGTCGGGCCGTTGCAATTGCCATACTCGCGCGTGGTGAAGTTGAGCTGCGCGGCGAGGTTGCCCTCTTCGAGCATCGCAAAGGTGTACATCAGCCAGGAGCCCCACTGCCCGGGAAAGGGGGGCTGCCCCATCTTGCCGCTGGTGTAGAGCGCGTTGCTTGGGAAGAGCATGCCGCTCGATGTCCCGACGGGGAGATTGACCCCCGGAGGAAACCGCTTCTTCACTTCATGGAAGTTGAGCAGCGCCAAGCCCACCTGCTTGAGGTTGTTGGAGCACTGCATCCGGCGGGCGGCCTCGCGGGCAGCCTGGACGGCGGGGAGCAAGAGCCCGACGAGCGTGCCGATGATCGCGATCACGACGAGCAGTTCGACGAGCGTGAAGGCCCGGGCGATCCGAGTTCGGCCGAGCGACCCACGAGTGGCTCCTTGTGCGGAGATGCGGAAGGCTGCGGGAGCCATGGGGAGAGATTCCGATCTGGGCGCGGACCAACGCTACGCTCCAAACCTTATCCCCAAAGAACGAGCGGCCCACGAGCAAAGCGTGTGTTTCCCGTGAGCGCCGCGCTCCGCACGCCTTCCTCCGCCCCCGCTCACTCGATCTCTTCGACCGTACCATCCGGGCGGATCTCGATCTCCCGCACCTTGCCGTTCTTCGCCTTGCCGCGGATCTCGAGCGTGCCGTCCTTCTTCACCCACACCTCGTCGAAGTCGACGTTCGGAAGTTCCTTCCGGGCCGTCTCCATGAAGGCGGCCGGCACATCGCTGATGCGCATCGTCTGGGGGGGCGCCTGTTTCGCCTCCCCACAACCAACAGCCGACAGCACCAGCGCCGACATCGTGATCGGCGCGATGGACCATGGCGGGAATCCTCGACGACGCATCAGCGGTCCCCTGGGATGACCTCGCCCTTGGCCCGGGTCGAGAGAGATTTGTAGGTGGCGTAGTCTGTCGAGCTACCGACCAAGCTGACGTGGCCGTCGGCAAACAGATAATTGCCTCCCTGACCGTGGCGGGAGGTGAAATTGTTGATCTCGGTCGCCCCATGGGCCCCGTCGAACGATTCTCCCGTATGGGCAAGGACGAAGTTCGAGGCGTTGTTCCGCTGGAAACCCATCGGGCTGGCGGGTGTCGGCACCTGGTGGGCCCCGGTCACCGCCCCGGCCCAGGTCGACTCGGCGTCGCGGAATGACCGCTCGCCGACCAGGAACGTGGTCGAGAGGCCGTCGGTGATGTCACGAAAGGCGACGGCGCTGCCGCGGTAGAAAACCCCCTCGCCATCGACGCCGGGCTCACTGACGCCAAAATTGCCGACATAGCTAGCAGGCGCCACGGTGCACGGGGTGGCAAGCAGATGCCCCGTCACGTCCCTCGGCCCCACCGGGAACGCGGTCGCCGGGGCCGCATCCGACGGACAGAGGTAGGGCCTGACGATCGACACGCGGGCCCCGGCGTGGGCCGCTGCCTCGATCGGCTGCCGAAAGTCGATTTTTGAATGAATCCCTCCCTGCTCCATTTGCGGAAGGATGAAGGCGGCCCAGCCCCAGCCCGGGCCGGTGTCATTTCCGGCAGCGTCGAAGGCGGAAACGTAGCCCGCAGGGAGCTGGCGACGCCCGTCATGGAAGCCCTGGAGCGCGAGGCCGACCTGCTTGAGGTTGTTTTGGCACTCGGTCCTCGAGCCCGCCTCCCGGGCGGCCTGCACGGCCGGCAACAGGAGACCGACAAGCGTGCCGATGATCGCGATCACGACCAGCAGTTCGACGAGCGTGAACGCCCGCGGCGGCCGCGGAGCCCGAGTGATGAATGCCACGGTGTGGAGCCCGGGGAAAGAAAACGACGGTTGCTTGTCGATGCCGGGAGGATCGGCATGGCCCTGAATCCTAGCAGCAAAAGAAGCGTTTTACGTGACGATGCCGGCAGGTCTCCAAGCTCCCGGCGGGGTCACCATCGCCTCGACCGCGAGATTTTGATGTGGCCCCCACAGCCACACGAAACCCTCATCCCGGCATGCTCTCCTCCAAGCCGATCCCAGTTCATGCCCGGCTAGGAGCTTTGCCAGCGATGCGCCTCCCAACCACCCCGCTCCCGGCCACCATGCTGCTCGGCAACGACACGATCCGTGAAGTGCTCTCAATCGTGGCCTCCGACGAGCGTCCCGAAGCGATCGGGCTCCACGCCACCGTCCGCGGCGTACTCGCCCGCCGGCTCGGCGTCCCCCCGAGCGAGGAAATCGTGGCAGTTGTCGCCGATGCCTTCTGGGATGCCTGCGAGGAATGCCTCGGCGATGCCTGACCAAGCCAAAGCTCCCTCACAAAACCCTAACACAAATCTCATCAAACTCTGTCTGTCGGCTCATGAACCGCTGAACGATTGGCTCTAGAAAAGATCTTGGAAGCGTTCGTCGTCGGATACGTCGCCGTTTCCCGTCCGTTGTCGATCTCCGTCCATCCCTTTCTGAGGATTTCCTTCATGCGTCATTTCTCCCCGTCGATCCGGCGTGGGTTCACGCTCGTCGAGCTTTTGGTCGTGATCGCGATCATCGGCACGCTCGTCGGCCTGCTCCTTCCCGCTGTTCAGGCTGCCCGCGAGGCCGGCCGCAAGAGCCAGTGCTCCAACAACGTCAAGCAGATGTCCCTAGGGTGCCTCAATTACGAGTCGGCCACCCGTCGTTACCCCACCAGCGGTGAGGGGAAGTTCGGTGCCGGTCTCGACGCCCTCAACGTCAATTCCTTCTTCACCCAGATCCTCGCGTACATCGAGCAGGCGAACGTCGCGAACGCGATGAACCTCAAGCAGCCCTACTGGTCGGCTCAAAACCTGCTTCCCTCTGCCACCAACATCAACGCCTTCCTCTGTCCCTCCAACGGCCTCACCAAGGACGAGTTTGGTGGGCTCAACTCGGCGGCTGTCGCCGCCGGTTCCCAGTTCAAGTACTTCGGCCAGACCCACTACATGCCTATCGCCTACACCGACATCAGCCCGGTCGACGGCACCCGCAAGAAGTGGTCGGGCACCAACGTGCAGTCCTACAAGCAGGGCCTCCTCTCCTATGACCAGTCGACCAAGGTCTCCTCGGCCCTCGACGGCACGAGCAAGACCGTGATCTTCTTCGAGGATGCTGGCCGCAACATGCTCAACGGTGGCAAACGGTCCGTTGTCCTCGGTGGTAACACCGGCTGGTTCCGCGTCAGTGGCGGCCAGGCAACGGCCATCGTCGCCGGCGACGGCAACTGGGTCGACGGGACTCTTGGCGACGGTGTCGCCGGTGAAGGCACCCCGATCGCGACCTGCCCCAACCGTTGGTGCGATCCCGACAACGCCAGCGGTGTCTCCGGTGCCCCGTGGCAGGAGTCGCTCGTTCCCCGGACCACGAACATCATCAACAACACCAAGAACCCGTTCGGTGGATCCGCCTCGACCTGCCTCTGGTCGACCAACAACTGCGGCCCCAACGACGAGCCCTTCAGCATGCACGCCGGCGGCGGATGCTTCGGTGGCTTGGCTGACGGCAGCGTCTCTTGGTTCGACGAGACCCTCGACGCCCAGGTTCTCCGTCAGCTCTCCGATCCCTCCGACGGTGAGGCTCCCCTCTCCTACGGCAACTGATCGTCACACAAGTTGCCAAAGGGTGGTCGGCATTCCGCGAGGAACGCCCTCCACCAACCGCTCCTGACAATGACTGCCCCCCTGGCCGCAAGGCCAGGGGGGCTTTTTTTTCCCTTCCCGCGGATGGCAACTGAGCTCGCGCCGAAAGCCTGCGCGAGCAACCCCGCCCCTCATCTTGAGAACACCGATGCCAAACTCCCGTCGCGTCCGCCACCCTTCCAGACACGCTCTCTCCATGGCCCTTACGGTCGCGTCCACCAGCTGGATCACCATCCAAGCCCCGGCCGGAGAGCCAGGCACGGCGACGATCGAGTCGATGTACGTCCTCGAAGATGCCCCCCTCCCGCTCCCTGCCGACACACCTGCCGCTTCGCGCGCCCTCGATTTCCGCGTCGGCGGCATCAGTGACCTTTCCCTTGCCGAGACGGCGGCCGATGGCACGATCCACCTCTGGGGGATCACCGACCGTGGCCCGAACGGCTTTGTCGAGAAGCCTTCCAGCGACGGCACCCCCGCCAAGCCCTTGCGGACGCTCCCCGTCCCCACGTTTCAACCGCTCCTGGTGAAGCTCGCCCTCGAAGCGCCGGCCGCAGCAGGAAAGCCCGGCACGCTCCGCGTTGTGGACGTGAAGCCGATCGCCACCGCCCACGGCGGCCGCGCGTCTGGCCGCCCGGCCGTCGCTCCGCCCCGGTCAAAGCCGATGGTCGATCCCGCCACGGCCAAGCCGCTCCCGGTCGATCCCGACGGCCTCGACACCGAAGGGCTCAGCCCGGCCGCCGACGGGGGCTTCTGGATCGCCGAGGAGTACGTGCCGTCGCTGGCGCTGCTCACGGCCGAGGGGCGGATGGTGCGCCGGGTCGTGCCGATCGGGGCGGTGCTCGGTGACGCCGATGGCCGTCGTGCCGGCTGCGAGGTCGTCGAGGCGCTGCCGGAGGTGTGTTTGCGGCGCGCCGACAACCGCGGCTTTGAGGGGCTCGCGCTGTCGCCCGATGGCTCGCGGCTGTTCACGATGCTCCAGAGCCCGCCGGAGCAGGAGGCGGACGCCGCGGAGGAGGAGAAGGTCGACGTCCCGCTCCTCGTCCTCGATCCGGCCACAGGCCTGAGCGTGGCCGAGTATCGCTACCGGATGGGCGAGCCAGAGGAGGCCGTGAGCGACCTTGTCGCCGCCGACGGCAAGATCTCGGCACTGGCCGCCACCGGCAACGACACGCTCCTCGTCCTCGAGCAGTCGGCGACGGCCAGCCGGCTCTACGAGGTCGATCTGCAGACAGGCGTCGACCACCTCGCCAAGCGGTCCGGGAATGGCCTCCCCCGGACGGCGCCGCGGCAGATCCGCACGGTGGCCAAGCGACTCGTCGCTGATCTCGCCCCGCTCGCCCCGATCTTCAATGCTGCGCTCAATCGGGATGCCTCCGGTGCCCCCGGAAAACTCTCCGATCTCAAATTCGAGGGGCTTGCGCTCCTCGCGCCGGGCGTCGTTGCGATCGTCAACGACAACGATTTCGACATGGATGCGGCCGGGGCAGCGCCGGCCGATCCGCCGATCCGGCGCACGTGTCTGTGGGTCGTCCGGTTCAACGCGGCGGGCGAGTGACCGCGCCGCCTTGTCACGCCCTCCGCCGGCGCCGCCGCGGGGCCGACAGACCTGCGGCGATCCGTACGGAGCGGGCCCAGAACGCGATACCGCCACAGGACGATTCGACGCGAACCGTCACCCCCTCCCACTGGAGGTGCGTGACGTCGAGGATTCTGACGCCGACCCGATCGCCGGAAGGGGGAGCATCGGGAAAGCCAGACTTCACAGCAAAGTCGTCGACCCCCTCGAAGCGCAGTTGGAGCGACTCGCCGGTGCGGCAGACCCCGAGAACGACCCGCGCGACCCCGCGCCGCGGAAGGGCGTAGCGCACCTCCGTCAACTGCCACGCCACGGCATCCCGGAGCACCGGATGATCCTTCGCATGGATCAGGGTGACGCCGGATGCTCGTTCCACGGTTGAACACCTCGAGGATCGGTGCGGAAACGACACGACAGTAACGGAGAGCGATGAGCGGAGGATGAAGAACAGGTGAGCGGGCCATGAGCGGGCCCCGGCGGCAACCGCGACCGCGAATCCCTCACTGTTTTCTCACGCAATCCTCAAGATTCACTGACGATAAACGCGTAGAACCAACCGGCCTTGGCTTCCGCTTCGGCCTCGTTATCCCCCCAAAAAGGGTCCGTCTTATGCCTTCTTCTGTGTCCAGCACTTCCGCCGCGAAGCCTTTCGGCTCCCGCCGGCCGGCGGCGTTCACGCTCGTCGAGCTTCTCGTCGTGATCGCGATCATCGGCACGCTCGTCGGGCTCCTCCTTCCGGCTGTTCAAGCGGCGCGCGAAGCCGCCCGCCGCTCGCAGTGCGGCAACAACCTCCGTCAGCTCGGCCTCGGCTTCCAAAACTATCTCAGCGCCAAGAAGGGCTTCCCAGCGTCGCTCTACGACCAGAACGAGACGGCCTCCTCCGGCAACGATCCGTCGCTGCCGTCGAACTCCCACAAGGCCCTGCTGCTACCTTACATCGAGGAAAACAACCTCGCCTCGCGCTATAGCATCAAGAAGCACTGGTGGGACGCCACGAGCAACGGCGGCCAGGCCGCCGATCCCGTCCTCGGGATTCCGGCCGATTCGAATCTCGCCCTGGCGATGACGAACGTCCCCACCTTCCTTTGCCCGTCGACGCCGGGCCGCGACAAGCTCCTTTCGATCCCGGTCCGGGCCAATTCCGGGAGCAGCTACTCCGCGACGGCCAAGAGCGGCCGCCCCGGCTTCACGGTCGCTCAGCCCCTCGGCCAGACCGACTACGACGCGATGAACGGGATCAAGGCCAAGGTGATCGGATCGAATGCCGCGACCGACCGCTACGCGCTCAAGGGTGAGAACTCGAGGGCGGCCCTCCAAAAGAACTTTCCCACGCCACTCCGCGAGATCCTGGACGGAACGTCGAAGACGATCATGCTCGTCGAATGCGCCGGCCGGCCGGACGTCTGGCGGAAGCGGAAGAAGCTCACCGTGGCGGACACCAGCGCCACCACGCCCCAGATCGTGCCGAGCGACTCCGGGGTGAGCTGGGCCGATTCCGACGCCCCCTTCTCGATCGACGGGGCGACGGCCGACGGCCTCGTCTACAAAACACTCAACTACTGTGCCAGCCAGGACTGCAGCTCCGGCCTCGCCGACAAGCCTTTCAACGCCACCAATGCCAACGAGGCCTACTCATTCCATCCCGGTGGGATGATGGTCGTGATGGTCGACGGCTCGGCGCAGTATTTCAACGACGACATGGATCTGGTGACCTTCGCCGCCCTGCTCACGAAGCAGGGGGAGGAGAACGCCAGCACTCCGTGATCGGCCGATCGGCGAATCGGGGCGATGCCCGATTCCCACAGTTGCGACGTCCGCAAAAGCCCCCCCGGCCAAACGGCCGGGGGGGCTTTTTTTTGGCGTGTCGCCATCGCAACGAATCGTCCCTCGGCGGCTCTCGCCGGACGCCCAGCGGCGTGCTCGACACGCTGCCACCCCGATCGGGCTCATGAGTTGCTCATGCGACGCTCGCCAATCGCTCGCATCGATGAAGCGTCGATCCATAAAAAAAGCCCCAACCGATTTCTTCAGGATCCGTGAGCGGCAGCGGCGTGGCCTCATGAAAAGCTCACTCACAAACTCGCCTAGGCGCTGCTTCCGCCCCTCGGGCAATCTCCTCGCGCTGAACCCCGTCGATGCCGACGGATCAAGCGCACCAGGAGATTCCTGCCATGCCTCGCCCAACGTTCACGTGCCGCCTCCTCGACGGCTGCGTCCGCCTCGGCCTCTCGATCGCCGTGGTCGTTTCCGGTCTGCCGGCAATCGCCACGCCGATCAACTTCAGCGGCTCGACCTACACGCAAAACTTCCAGTCGATGACCGGGAGCAGCACGGCGACCACGGCGAGTATCAATGTCAGCACGATGGTCGACATCTCGACGCTCACGCTCTCCGGATCGAGTGCGTCGGTCAGCGGGTGGTATGTCTATGGCCTCGGAACGGCCAATAAGACCGGGATTAACAACGGCTCGTCGACCACCGGTGCTTTCTACCAGCTCGTCGATTCCGCCAGCCCCACCAACCGGGCCTTCGGCTCGGAGGCCTCCGGTCCGACCAACGGCTTCTTCGGGGCTGTTCTCAAAAACACCTCCGGCGGGACGATCAACAACCTCTCCCTCGCCTACGACGCGGTCATGAACCGCAATCCGTCGACGACTGCCAATCCCTATGCGATGTCCTACCGCGTCAGCTCCGCCGCGGTCACCTCCGGCAGCGCCACCGGCGACGGCACGTTCAACAACTCCGCCGGCTCGTGGACGAGCACCACGCTCGGCTTTACCACGCCGTCGAGCGGCACCGGCGCACCTGGCACCCAGGCCGCGATCTCGCCCCTGTTCACTATTCTCAACAAGGCAGGAAACCTCACGGGGATGAATTGGGCGAGCGACCAATATCTCTACATCCGCTGGAGCGACACCGACGATTCCGGGAGCGACGCCATGGCGGGCGTCGACAATTTCAACCTCTCGGTCCTCGCCGCCAAGAGCCTCGGATGGGATGTTGCCGGCGGCGGCACCTGGAACACGACCACGGCCAATTGGACCACCGGCACGAGCACGTCGACCTTCACCGACGGCGATCAGGTGACGTTCGGCAACTCCGCCGGCGGCACGATCAATCTCTCCGGGGCCCTCGCCCCTTCGTCGCTCACCGTCTCGGCCACGGCCGGCAGCTACACCTTCAGCGGCGCCTCCGCCGGCGACAAGATCACCGGCTCAACGGGGCTCACGAAGACCGGCGCCGGAATCCTCGCGCTTTCCAGTGACAACGATTTCACCGGTGGCACGAACATCGCTGGCGGCACTGTCCGCATCGACGGCGCCGGCCGGCTCGGCTCCGGCGGGATCACGCTCGCAAGCGGTGCCACGCTCCAGAGCACGGCCGGCTCGGCCGTGGCACTTCCCAACGATGTCGTTATCGGCAGTGGCGGCGGTACGATCGACACCGGCAGCCAGAATCTCGCTGTGGCGAGCATGTCATCGCTGTCGGGGCTGCTGACGAAGTCCGGGGCTGGCAATCTGACGGTCAACGGCAACTTCGTTCCCTCCTCTGGCGGAGGGGTGACGGTGACGGCCGGCAACCTCGTCCTCGGCGGCGGCCCGACCGCCTCCGGTGTCTACAACTTCAGTGCCTCGGGCGTGCTTACCGGTAACCTCGTCCTCTCCGGCACGCAGCGGATGAACGTCAACGAGGGCGCCACGCTGTCGGGGGGTGGCCAGATCCAGTTGCCCACCTCCGGCGCTCTGATCTCAAACCTCTCCGGCAACGCCGGCGGCACCGTCTCGGCCGGCATCGGCC
>JBAWVV010000006.1:0-28457 GCA_037147115.1 Planctomycetia bacterium
GTCAGTCGTCGGTCGAGCTGGGGGCAGCGACAGAGGCGATCAGCGGCGGAAGCTCTTTGGTGATGTCGGGGCCGTCGGGCCGCCAGTCGACGATTTCCATCTCCGCCGTGCGGCGGCCACGAAACTCGTTGATTTTCGGTCGGAAGGCGACATGGAATGTCTGACCGGGCGCGGGAAGATGGGGAAGCCATTCGGCGGCCCCCCAGGCGACGGCGCGGATCTTCGCACCATGCTGGACGAGCGTCATGGCGAGATGTCGGCCACCGGCGCCGATCAGGCGCGGCGCTTCGGTGAGCCGCACCGCCGAGGCACAGAGAATCGGACGACGGTTCCCCTGGCCGAACGGCGCGAGCTTCTCGATCTGGCCGACGGTGTCGAGCGACAGGCTGGCGATCGTCGCCTCACCGTCGATCGCCACCTGGGCCAGCCGCAGTTCCTCTGGCATCCTGGCCGCCACCTCGGCGAGGAAGGCTGCCCGGAAAGCCTCGATGGCGCCATCCTCGATCCGCAGGCCCGCCGCCGCTGCATGGCCGCCGCAGGTAAGGAGATGGGAGCGGCAGGCCTGGAGTGGAGCGAGAACGTCGAAGCCGGGCACGCTCCGCAGGCTCCCCGTCGCTGGCCGCCCCTGATGCTCGTCCTGGGCGATGACGACGATCGGCCGGTGGTAACGCTCGGCAAGCCGGCCGGCCACGATCCCCACCACGCCGGGGTGCCAGCCACGGCCGGCGAGGACCAGCGCCGGCGCGGCGATCGGATCGAAGTCGTGGGTGGCCTGCTTCGTGGCGGCGAGGAGGATGCTCCGCTCGAGGGTGTCGCGCTGCTCGTTGAAGCCATGGATCACATCGGCCAATTGGAGGGCGCGGGCCTCGTCGGCGGTGGTGAGCATCTCGATCGCCAGGCCGGCTTGGCCGAGCCGCCCGGCGGCATTGAGCCGCGGCGCCAACCGGAAGGCGACATCCTCGCTCTCGAGCGTCGACTTCTCCTGGAGCTTGGCCAGCTCCATCAGCCGCACGATCCCAGCCCCGCCGCGCAGTCGGAGGCACTCGAGGCCATGCTTGACGAGGATCCGGTTCTCGTCGAGGAGGGGCATGACGTCGGCGACCGTGCCGAGTGTCGCCAGGCCGACGGCCCGCAGGAGCATCTCCCGCAGCCGCGGCGTCACCTGCTTGGCGCCACTGGCCCGTGTGGCGATCGCCCAGGCGAGCTTGAAGGCCACCGCGGCGCCACACAGATCGCCGAAGGGATAGCCGCCCCCCGGGAGCCGGGGATGAACGAGCACCGTCGCCTCGGGGAGCGCCGGCCCGAAGCCGTGGTGATCGGTGATGACCAGATCGATCCCGAGCTCGCGGGCCACGGCCGCCTCGGCGACGCTTGCGATCCCGCAGTCGACGGTGATCACGAGCTTCGCCCCCTTCGCCGCCAGGCTGCGGAGCGCCTCGGCATTGAGTCCGTAGCCTTCCTCGAAGCGGTCGGGCACGTACCATTCCGGCGTCGCCCCGAGGGCCTGGAGGCAGCCGAGGAGGATCGCCGTGGCGCACATGCCGTCGGCGTCGTAATCGCCGTAGATCACGATCCGCGTGCCGTCTCGCGCGGCGGCGAGGATCCGCTCGGCGGCAGCCGGCACGCCGGGGAGCAATTCTGGATCGCGCAAATCCTGGAGCGTGCCGGCGAGGAACGTCCGCGCGGCGGCCGCGTCGACAAGCCCGCGCGCTGCCAGCAACCGGGCGACAATCGGTGACACGCCAGCGGCCCTTTCGAGCCCCGCCACCACCGCCGCATCCTGCGGCTGCATCCTCCAGCGCTTCGGCACGTCGGCGGCTCCTTTCCGGGGCACCACCAGGCAGGCGGCGGCGTGGAGTATACGCCACGGCGAGCGTGCCGATTCCGTCGACCGCCTGGCCCCCCGGCCCGTTGTGGGAGCACTGGCCGGGCCGTAGATTGTTGTCGTCCCTGCCTCCCCGGAGCCCATCCATGCCGGCCGTCGACACTCTCCTGCCGATCTTCGCCCCCAAGCCGCACCGCGACACCGTCGCCGCCGATCAGGTGCTGTGCCAATTCTGCACGGCGAAGTGCTGCCGCTATTTCGCGCTGCCGCTCGACACGCCGACGACGCGGGAGGAGTTCGAATACATCCGCTGGTTCCTCCTCCACGACCACGCCACCGTGTTCACCGAGGATGGCGAGTGGTATGTGTGCGTGCACACCGTCTGCAAGCATCTCGGCGAGGATCACCGCTGCGGAATCTACGAGACCCGTCCGCAGATCTGCCGCGAATACACGACGAAGGACTGCGAATACGAGGACGACTGGGTCTACGATCAATACTTCGAGACTGCCGAGCAGGTCGAGGAGTACATGGATGCGGTGTTGGGCCCGGGGGGCCTCGAGGTGGGAGAGGGTCGGCGGAAGAAGAACCGCGGCAAGTCGATCCGTGGGCCCCGCCCCAATCCGCTCGCGATCCTCGGATGACGTCTGGCGACGACGAAATGTGCTCCATGCTCATGTCGACGACGTTTCACGGCGCCGGCGTCACGCTAGCGGGATGGACGTCGGGCAACACCGCCCAGCCCCCGCTCCTCCTCCTCCATGGCGTGTCGCGCCGCCGGGCGACGTTCGCCCCGCTCCTTCCCTGGCTCCTTCCGCGGTTTTGCGTTCGGGCCTATGACCAGCGCGGGCATGGCGAGTCGGAGCGGGGCGGAGGGTATTTCGTCCGCGACTATGCGGCCGACGCCGTGCGGGTCGTCGGGAGCCTCGACAGGCCGATCCTCTACGGCCACTCCCTCGGAGCGCTCGTCGCGCTGCTTGTCGCCGCGGCCTGCCCCGATGCGGTCGCGGGAATCGTCCTCGAAGATCCGCCGGGGCCGAGCTTTCTCACCGCGGTCGATCGCAGCCCCTATGCGGCGGTGTTCGCGCTCTACCGTGAGCACGCCGGCAGCCCACTCTCCGTCGGCGAGCTCGCCCGGGAGCTCGCGGCGGCCCCCCTTCCCGGCGCTCCGGGGATGCCAGCAACGACGTTCGGCGCCACGCGCGATCTGGCGAATGTCCGCTTCACGGCGTCGTGCCTGAAGGTTCTCGACCCGGCGACGATGCTCCCCCTGTTGGCCAATGCCTGGCTCGACGGGATCGACTGGGAGGCGACCCTGCGACGGGTCACCTGCCCGGTGCTCGTGCTCCGGGCCGATCCGGCGTGCGGCGGCATGCTTCCCGACGGTGACTTTCGACGGCTGTGCGACACGCTGGCCGATGTCACGCCGATCGATCTTCCAGGGATCGGCCACAACGCCGTCGGCCAACAGCCCGACCTCGTGCCGCGGTTGGTGATTCCGTTCCTCGAGTCGCTCCCGTTTGGCGATGTGGCGAGGAACTCGTAGGCTCTTCGCCGGGGGCGACGCGTCTGGCGGCCCCGGGTGTGGCGCGGCGACTTTGGGGGAAGACGACATGCGGATGGAAACAGGCACGACGGTGATCCGCGGTGGCCGGTTGTTCGACGGCACGGGGGCCGCAGCGGTGGCCGACGCGGCGCTGGTGATCGATGACGGCGTCGTGACCTATGCCGGTCCGGAGGCCGCGATGCCCGCCCAGCCGCAAGGCGCGCGGCGGATCGACGTCGGCGGCGGGACGATCATGCCCGGCCTCGTCGAGGCCCACTTCCATCCCACCTACTTCGACGTCGCGGCCCTCGAGGATCTCGACATCAAGTATCCGGTCGAATACGTCACGCTCCTTGCCGCCGCCAACGCCCGGCTCGCGCTCCAGTGCGGTTACACGGCGGCCCGCAGCGGCGGGAGCCTGTTCAATATCGATGTCTGGCTCAAGAAAGCCATCGAGAACGACCTCACGCCCGGCCCCCGGCTTGTGGCCAGCGGCCGTGAGATCTGCGGCGTCGGCGGGCTGATGGACTGGAATCCCGACTTCCGCCGCATCGGCATGGAAGGGCTCGTGCTCCTCGTCAACGGCCCGGACGAGGCCCGCGCCGCGGTCCGGAAGCTCGTCAAGGATGGCGTCGAGTGGGTCAAGACCTACCCCACCGGCGACGCCGCCGCCCCCGACGTCAACGATCATCACACCCTCTGCATGACGTTCGAGGAGATGCGCGCCGTGGTGGCCACCGCCCACAACCACGGCCTCAAAGTGACCGGCCACTGCCGGGCCACCGAAGGAATCACCAATGCCCTCAAGGCGGGCTATGACGCGATCGAGCATGGCACGTTCATCGACGACGAGGGGCTCGAGCTTCTCCTCGCCCGCGACGTCCCCTGCGTGCCGGCGCTGTACTTCGAGAAGGTGAGTGTCGAGCGCGGCCCCGAGTTCGGTCTCTCGCAGCGGGTCATCGACGGTCACCAAGAAACGCTCGATGGCGGGGCCGAGAGTGCCCGGCGGATTCTCCGGGCCGGCGGCCGGCTGGGGATGGGGGGCGATTACGGCTTCGCCTGGAATCCCCACGGCGACTACGCCAAAGAGCTGTTGTTCTTCGTCGACTTCGTCGGGCTCTCGGCGCTTGAGGTGCTCAAGTGCGCCACGAAGACCGGTGCCGAGATCATGGGCAGGGGCCACGATCTCGGTACTCTTCAAGCGGGCAAGCTCGCCGATGTCCTCCTCGTCGACGGCGATCCGACGACCGACATCGGTGTCCTCCAAGACCGCAGCCGGTTCATCGCCGTCATCCAAGGGGGCGTGGTGAAGGCGGGGCGGATGGCGGCGTCGGCTGGCTGACCTCCGCCGGGCCCGAGGCCCGCCGCGGCGCGCGGGTGGTGGGTGAGGGTGGCTCAGCGGGGGTATAACCGGAGCGATCCGCCGCTCCTCCCCGGGACCCGCTCCGTGACCGACCCGCGCCCGCCAAGCGACCCCCGCACGCTCATCGAGCCCCGCACCCTCAAGGGTTTCCGCGATCATCTCCCTCCCCAGGCCCTTGCTCGGGAGGGAATCCTCGACATCGCGAGGCGCGTCTACCGCTCCTACGGCTTTGTGCCGATCGACACGCCAGCGCTTGAATACCTCGAGATCCTCACCGGCAAGGGGAGCGACGAGACCGACAAGCAGCTCTACCGCTTCACCGACCACGGTGGCCGGGAGGTGGGGATGCGGTTTGATCTCACGGTGCCGCTGGCCCGCTTCGCCGCCCAGCACATCGGCACGCTCGGGATCCCCTTCAAGCGCTACCACATGGCGACGGTGTGGCGCGGCGAGAACACGCAGCGCGGCCGGTACCGCGAGTTCATGCAGTGTGACTTCGACACGATCGGGACTACCAGCCCGCTTGCCGATCTGGAGACGGTGCTCGTCGTCCACGATCTCCTCTCGGCGATCGGGCTGAAAAGCTTCACGATCCGGATCAACGACCGCCGGGTCCTGTCTGGGATCCTCGAGCGCCTCGGCCTCGCCGACCGATCCACCGTCGTGCTGCGGGCGCTCGACAAGCTCGGCAAGGTGAGCCCCGAAGGGGTCGCCGCGGAGCTGGCAGGACACGGCATCGATGCAGCGGCGAGTGCCGATCTGTTGAAGCTCGCGTCGCTTTCCGGGTCCCCTGACTCCGTTCTCGACGCGCTCGAGCCGCTCGCTGGCGGCACGGCCCCGGGGCGGGCTGGGATCGACAGCCTGCGGGCGCTCCTCGACGGCGCGGCCCAGGCGGACGTGCCGGCCGGGAGGATTGTCGTCGATCCCTCAATCGCCCGTGGCCTCGACTATTACACCGGCCTGGTGCTCGAGAGCTTCCTCGACGAGCTGCCGGCGCTGGGGAGCATCTGTTCCGGGGGGCGCTACGACAACCTCGCCGGGCTCTACACGAAGCAACACCTCCCGGGGATCGGGGCCTCGCTCGGGATCGATCGATTGCTCGCGGGGCTTGAGGAGCTGGGCCGGCTGGAAACTCGCGAGACCGCCGCCGACGTCTTCCTCGTCTACTTCGACGAGGCCCACCGTGGGAATTACCTGCGGATCGCCGCCGCCCTACGAAGAGCGGGGATGGCGGTGGAGATGGCGGCCGAGCCGAAGCGGGTCGGCCAGCAGCTGAAAGTCGCCTCCAAGAAGGGCTTTCCGCTGGCGCTCGTCATCGGCAGCGACGAGTTCACCGCCGGCACAGCGCAGTGCAAGCGGATGAAATCGCAGCACAGCACCGTCATCGACTGGCACGGCGACGTGCCGGTGCTCGTCAATGCTGTCGCTGCCGAGCTCGCGGCCGTCAGGCTCGGAGGCTGACGCAAGGCGCGGAGGCCGGTTCACCGATCACGGCACGGCGGGCAGTCAGCCGATCACAACGCGCCGGGCAGATCGCAGACTCGCTCGCGGTAGAGCCGCAGGCCGTGAACGGCGTGGTACAGCGCGCCGCATTCGACGTCGACGTCGGCGGTTTGTTCGAGGAGCGTGACGAGCCTCATGGCTGCCCGCGTCACCCACGGCTCGGCGAGCCGCTCGTCGTCGAGGGCCGCGACGAGGAACTCGAAGATGTGCCCGGTGGCGCCCAGACGGGCGAAGACGTCGGCGCTCGTGCCGGGGCGCTCGAAGAAGTGGACGGAGAAACTGCCGTCGGGCTGCTGATGGCGGCGGGCGATCTCAATGCATGCCTCGATCGTCGCCTCCGCGTCGGCCCAGCCGCCGCGCTCGCTGCCGGCCGGGCCGGCCGCCGCGGCCTGATGAGCGGCTAGGGCCTGCACGAGGCCGTAGAGCCGATGGCATCCGCCGCAGGCGGCGCCGTCGATGTCGGCCGCCGCCTCCATTGCCACGACATCCTCGATCGTCCATGTCCGGCCGTCGCTGGAGGTCCATGTGCTCTCCGGAGGGAGCCAGGCGGAGAGGGCCATGAGCGTCCAGGTCGCCTCAGCCCCCGGGCGGATGTCGGCCTGGGCCTGGGTGAGGAGATCGCGGAGGGTGTGGGGCTTGCCGTTGACGGAGATCGGTGTGTCGATGGGAACGCCGTCGAGGCCGCACTGGGCGAGGTAGCCGATCCACTGGTCGGGATGCCCCTGGCCGGTCGTGCTTCCTACCTCGATCGTGGTCACCACTCCTTGGCTTCCCGGCCGCAACCGCCAACCGCGCAAGGCCCCGCCGTCGAGGAGCCAGGCGAGGGCGGTCGTCTTCCCGTCGGCCGTCGCCAGCGGGAGTTCGTCGCCGAAGGCGAGGATCCCATGGACCACCTGCCAGGCGCCGTTGACCCGCTGGTCGAGGAGGCGGCCGTCCCGGGCGTGGGCGAGGGCCCGGTCGATCCGCGCACACAGATCGGCCTTGTCGGTGGCTCCCGCGGCAGCCACGCCGACCGCCGATTCAGCCGGGGGGCCGCATCCCGGGGCCGCCCCGATGGCGATGCCCGCGAGGACGATCGCCGTCAGCTTCGGCCAGCCAGACAGCCAGCGGCGGCACGGGTGAACCGGCGCGGCGAGCGGTCCGTAGAAGGTGGTCATGGAGACGGTCAGGGGCCTTGTCGCCAGGGAAGAGCGGAAAAAAGCCGATGGCTCACGGCTTCCGTACCTCCCTAGAATAGCTTCATCGCTCCGTTGGTGCCCTCCCCGCTAGGGTGTTTCCCCTTTCCTCCGCCATCAGGAATCCCGATGCCCTTCTTCTATTTCGACCCCGCCTACATGCTCGCCATCGCCCCGGCGATGCTCCTGGCAATGTGGGCCCAGTGGCGGGTCCACGCCACCTTCGCGGCGGCGTCCCAGGAGCCGGCGCCGCTGTCGGGGGCCGCGGCCGCCCGGCATATTCTCGATTCGGCCGGGGCTACCGAGGTGGCCGTCGAGCAGGTGCCGGGGACGCTCACCGATCACTACGACCCGCGGACGAAGGTCCTGCGCCTCTCCGATGCCGTCTACTCCAGCCGGTCGCTCGCTGCGGTAGGAATCGCCGCCCACGAGGCGGGCCACGCCCTCCAGGACCACACCGGCTATCCGCTCATGTCGTTGCGGAACGCCGCCGTCGGCATCGCCAACATCGGCAGCGGCTTCGGGCTGACGGTGTTCATGGTCGGCTTGATGTTCGCCTCCCGGCCGATGGCCTGGGTGGGAATCGGCCTGTTCGCTGCCACGGTCTTCTTTCAACTCGTCAACCTCCCGGTGGAGATCGACGCCAGCAACCGGGCCAAGCGGCAGCTCGTCGAGCTCGGCATCGTTCCCAGAGCCGACATGCCGCATGTCAACAAGGTTTTGAACTCGGCCGCGTGGACCTACGTCGCGGCGACGCTCCAAAGCGCCTTTACGCTCCTCTACTACGCCAGCTACCTGACCGGCGGTGACCGCGATTCGGAGGGCTGATCGGCGCCGGCCCGCCAGTGACTCCCGCGCGCCGGTGGCGCGGGAGGGGTGCGACGTGGTCGTGATTCAGTGATTCAGCGAATAGAGGAGAATGTTGAGGGCGATCTTCTCGGCATCGTCGCGGCCGTAGCCAGTGCACTCCATCGAGTTTTGCTTCTCGAGCGCGCAGGAGAGATCGTAGGGGGAGAAGATCACGACCCAGCGGTCCCCCATCCGCACCCCCTCGAGCTTCGGCGGCACCTGTCGCTTCCGGGCGGTCATCGGCCCGTCCCCCCCGCCGGCCGGCTCCCGCAGCGTGACGCTGCGCACGTCGTAGCCGCCGTATTCTCCTTTGGTGAACAGCGGGTCGTCGGCGGGAATCTCCTCGAGCTTCGCCTCGGGGAGGATGGCGGCGATCTCCGCGCGGAAGGCGGTCGTGAACCCGGGCGAGGCACAGACACTGTCGGCCAGGAGCGTTCCCCCCCGCTCGAGAAACTGCCGCAGCCGCTGTCGCCGCGGGGGATCGAAGGTGAATCCCTGCCTGCCGTGCATGAAGACGAGGTGGTAGTCGAACAGCCCGGGCTCGGCCGGGTCGACGAGGAGGGGGCGCTCGTCGACGCGGATGCCGAGCTCGCGCGCTGCCGCCCGGAGGATGTTCGCCAGCGCCGCCGGGGCGGCATCGCACATCCCCGCATGCCGCAGCTTGCCGATCGTCAGCTGGCCGCGCTCGAAGCGGTCGCGGACCTGGGCCGCCTGGGGGAGATCGATGGCAAACAGTTCGTCCTTCCGCTTCAGCTCCCGGTTCGTGGCGTAAGCGATGACGTTCGTGCCGATCGCCAGAGCGGCCTCGACCTCGGTGCGGATCGCGGCAGGGAGCGCACGGGATTGCGTCTCACCCACCTCCCACAGGCAGGAGAGGCTCGGCATGGCGGCGGCATTCTTCTCAAGATCCGTGGGCGGGGCGTAGATCAGGCAGGTGCGGCAGCCGTAGTCGACCCCGAGGAGCGGCCGGTGGAGCTCCGGGGGGACGATCTCCTCGGCATGCCAGGCCGGATGCTCTGGGGGGAGGAGGTGGAGCTGGTATTCGGGCTCCGGGAAAATCTCACCGACGAGCTGACGCAGGCGGGCGTCGAAATCGCCACTCGAGGGGCAGCAGCCCTCGGCGAACACGAATCCCCCCTCGTCGATGTAGCGCCGCAGACGCGGCCCGGCGTCGGGGCCGAGATCGAAGGCCGACTTCCCGGAGATCCACAGCACCGGTGCCTGGAGGAGGTCCTCGAGCGTCGCCGTTCGGGTCTCGACGACATGCCAGGAGAGCCCGGCGGGGTAATCCTTCTTCCAGCGCGACTCGACATGCTCGACGAGATGGGCGATATCGTGGCCGTGCCGGTTCCAGTCGGATTCCGGGGCGTGCCGGCTCTTGGCGACGATCACCGGCCGGCGCCCCTTGGCGAGGAACAACAGCGCGAAGCTCGTGGCGACGACTGGGTCCTCGATCCGCCCCCCCCGAAACGCCCCAGAGAGGTTGTCCTGGGTGCTGACGAACATCTTCGCCCCCTCGAGATACCAGTCGGCGTCGCCGATAAATCGCCGGGCGGTGAATCGCCCAACGCGCTCGAGGCCGTAGAGGTAGTAGTGGTGCCAGGTCTGGCCGGCCATCGGATTCTCCACCACCGAAAACCGCTTCCCGAGCCATTCCAGCCCCCGCTCGACGAGCTTCGGGGATGCCCCACCGCCACAGCAGGCGACGGAGTCGCGCGTCGCGCGGGCGGCCGGTGTGCCGACGTGCTGGGAAGTGATCCAGACGCTGGCGATGCCGGCGCACGTCATGCTTCCTGAACCACCGGCATTGCCGATCGTGTAGCCCCACGAGCCGTCCGCGTTGGCGCACGACACCCAGTACTGCTGCGCTCGAACCCACACCTCCTGCTTGACGCGCACCCCGACGCGATCGGCTTCGTGGAGGGCGAGGAGCGCGAACTGCGAATTGGAATTGTCGCCGGTCCCCTTCGCCCTGCCGTACGACCACGAGCCGGCGGCCTGCCCCTGCGAGACCTGCGTCCCCTCGAGCCACTCGACATTGCGCTGGAGGATCGCCCGGTCATCCTCCGGGGAGAGCATCGCCAAGAGCATTGTCTGGAGCGACACCGAGTAGGTCTCCTCCGGCTTCTGGCGACGGATCCACTCGATGCCGCGCTGCATCTGGGGATGATCCGGCGCGACGCCGGCATTGGCCAGAGCCAGCATCACCAAGGCGCTGGCGCCGACACGCGTATCGTCGGCCCGCATCGCCACCTGCCACGACCCATTGGGCTCCTGCTCCCGCAGAAGCCAGTCGCGGGCCTTCTCGATCGATCGTTGGATCTTTTCCGGGGAGAGCTTCGCCCCCTCACGGTCAGCGGCGAGACCGACAGCCCCCGGGAGGAGCATCCCGCCGAGGAGGGCCGTGGCGACGAGGAGGGAAAGAAGGAGTCGGCGGGGAGGCATGAAGACACCCGGGGCGGTGAAGAGGGGGATGGCCCTCCCCCTCCGGAAAGTCCCTTTGAGTCTACCGGCCGATGGGGAAACCGCTGTGCCACGCGGCCGGTTTGCGGGGTTCGGTGCCGGGGCCGATACTTGAAGTTCCCCGGTCCCAGTCGCCGGTACGGGGGCCCGCCAAGGAGGGATTCGCTCTGTGTCCTCGACCCCGCGCCCGAAGTCCCTGGACGACATCCTCGTCGAGTTCAGCCAGCACCGGAAATTGATGCAGGAAGAACTGCAGAAGGTGATCGTCGGGCAGAACGAAGTCATCGAGCAACTCTTCGCCGCGATCTTCACCCGCGGCCACTGTCTTCTCGAGGGGGTGCCGGGGCTGGCCAAGACGCTCATGGTGTCGACGCTCGCCCGGATCCTCGATGTCGGCTTCAAGCGGGTGCAGTTCACCCCCGATCTGATGCCTTCCGACATCACCGGCACCAATGTCCTCGAGGAGGACGAATCGGGGCGCCGCAGCTTCCGGTTCATGGAGGGGCCGATCTTCACCAACATCCTCCTCGCCGACGAGATCAACCGCACGCCGCCGAAGACGCAGGCAGCGCTCCTCCAGGCGATGCAGGAGCGCGAGGTGTCGGTGGGGCAGGAGACCTACCACCTTCCCGACCCGTTCTTCACGATCGCCACGCAAAACCCGATCGAGCAGGAGGGGACCTACCCGCTCCCCGAGGCGCAGCTCGACCGCTTCATGTTCAACATCAAGGTCGGCTACCCTTCGGCGAGCGAGGAGGAGCAGATCCTCATGGCCACCACCCGGTCGGAAAAGCCGGAAGTGCGGAAAGTCCTCTCCGGGCGGGCGATCGTCAATATCCAGAAGCTCGTCGGGAGCGTCGCGGTGAGCGAGTACGTCGTCAAGTACGTCGCTCGCCTCGTCCGCTCCACCCGACCGAAGGATCCCCAGGCGCCGTCCTATGTCGCCGATCTCGTCGACTGGGGCGCTGGGCCCCGCGCCGGCCAGTTCCTCATTCAGGGAGGGAAGGCGATGGCGGCGATGGACGGCCGCTTCAGCGTCTCCATCGACGATGTCCGGCGGATCGCCGTGCCGGTCCTGCGGCACCGCATCGCCACCAATTTTCAGGCCCAGGCCGACGGCCTGACGAGCGAATCGATCGTCGAGCGGCTCGTCCGCGAGGTGCCGGAGCCGGAGATTCCCAAGCTCGTGAAGTGATCCCTGCGGATCTCCCGCAGGACGACGGTGGGGCCCCGGGGCTCACGCCGCGCCCTTTTCCCTGGCGACGGACACCATGGTGCGTGCGGTTGAGGAATACCTGAAGCCCCAGGTCGTGCGCCAGATCGCGCGGCTGGATCTCCGTGCGCAGTTCATCGTCAAGGGCTTTCTCCAGGGGCTTCACGCCAGCCCCTACCAGGGGTTCTCGGTCGAGTTCAGCGAACACCGCAAGTACACCCACGGTGACGATCCCAAGGACATCGACTGGCTCGTCTACGCCAAAACCGACAAGCACTACGTCAAGAAGTTTGAGGCCGAGACCAACATCACCGGGTATCTCGCCATCGATGCAAGCGCCAGCATGGCCTACACCCACCGCCAAGAGCTCACGAAGCTCGACTACTCGATCTCGCTGGCGGCCGCGCTCTGCTGGCTCATGATCCACCAGCAGGATCCCTGCGGCCTGATGGTGTTTGACGAGAAGCTCCATTCGAGCCTCCCGGCACGGTCGAAGCGGTCGCAGATCGCGCAGGTGCTTTCCGTCCTCTCGAAGGTGAAGCCCTCGCGGCGGACCGACATCGCGCGGAGTCTCATCCAGATCGGGGCCATGCTCCGCCATCGTTCGCTCGTGATGGTGTTCAGCGATCTGTTGGCTGATCCGGAGCCGATCCGCGACGCCCTGCTGCGGCTGCGGCACCGGGGGCACGACGTGATCCTGTTCCACATTCTCGACGAGGCCGAGGTCGCATTCCCGTTCGACGGGATGGTCGAGTTCACCGAGCCGGAAACCGAAGAGAAGCTCGTCGTCGACGCCGATGGAGCCCGCCGGGAATACCTCGCGGCGGTGCAGGCCTTCCGCGAGGATTACCGGCGCACCTGCTTCCACGCTGGAATCGACTATGTCCCGCTCGACACAAGCATGCAGTTCGATCGTGCCCTGATGGAGTACCTCGTCAGTCGCCGGAACCGTTTTTAGGACTCCGCCCCCCGCCCATGGGACTGTCGTTCCTCACTCCCGCGCTGCTCGCCGGGGCCGCACTCGTGGCCGTGCCGGTGATTCTCCACCTCATCATGCGCCGCAAGCCGGTGCCGCGGACCTTTCCGGCGATGCGCTTTCTCCGTCAGCGTGCGGCTGCCAACCGCCGGCGGCTGCGGGTCAGCCATCTCTTCCTCCTCCTCCTGCGGATGGCGGCGCTGGCGGGGCTGGCTCTGGCACTGGCCCGCCCCACGCTCCGCGGAGCCGGGTGGCTCGCCGATGGCGAAAAGCCGGTGGCCGCTGTCCTCGTCTTCGACACCAACCCGCGGATGGAGCTGCGGCAGGCCAACCGCACCCGCCTCCAGGAGGCGGCGGCGCTTGCCCGGGCTTTGGCCGCGAAGCTCCCGGCCGCCAGCCAGGTCGCGGTGATCGATACCGGCGGCGGACCGGTGTCGTTCTCCCCCACCGTCGCGGCGGCGCTGACGCGCGTCGACCGTTTGGCTGTCGGCACCGCCTCACAGACGCTGCCGGCCGCGATGCAGGAGGGCTTCCGTCTCCTCGCAACGCTGCCCGATTTGCGGCACGAGCTGGTTGTCTTCACCGACTGCTCTCAGGGGGCCTGGGAGGGGCGAACCGCGGCCGACCTCGTCTCGGCCAATCCCGACACGGCCATTCTCTGGGTCGACGTCGGTGCCAAGGCAGCACAGAATTTCTCCCTCGAAGCGATCGATCTGTCGACCGACCAGCCGACCGCCGGCCTGGCGTTGGGGCTGACCGTCGAGACGCGGCGCAGCGGCCCCGACGCGAATCGCCCCGTTGCGGTCGAGATGCTTGGTGCCGACGGGCGGTACGCGCGGCGGGCGGTCAAGCCGGTGACATGGAAGGAGGGGCCCAGCGGGCAGGTGGAGTTCGAGGTCACCGGGCTCGAGCCGGGGGTGCGGCAGGGGCGCGTCGTGCTCGATGGATCGGACGACATGGAGGCGGACAACACCCGTTTTTTCACCGTCGAGGTCGGCACGCCGTCGAAGATCCTCGTTGCCGCCCCGCAGCCGGCCGCCGACACCGGGAGATTCCTCCTCCAAGCGATCGCCCCGGCGGCGCTGCGGAAGGCGGGCAAGGGGCGGTTTGACGCCACCCTCATCGACATCGGCAAGCTCGATGCCACCCCGTGGGACGGCTACGAGGGGATGGTGCTGGCCGATCCGCCGCCGCTCACACCCCGCACGCTCGACCTCCTCTGGCAGTGGGTGGCCGGCGGCCGTGGGCTCGTCGTCTGGCTCGGGCCCCGCGCCGCTGATGCCGGGCGATTCAACTCCGACGCGGCGCGGAAGCTCCTCGGCGGGAGGATCGTCCGCGTGTGGCGCAACCCCCGCGAAGACAATTTTCTCGCCCCGGCGAACCTCGATCACCCGATTCTCGGCCCGTTCCGCCGGGTCGGCGACGCCGTTCCCTGGCAGGATTTTCCCATCGAGCGGTTGTGGGAATTCGAGCCGAACGACCCGGCCGACGGGGCTGGACCGGGGCCCGGGGGGGACGGCTTGGTCGATTCGGCGATCCCGGTGATGACCTACCGCAACGGCCTCCCGGCGATCCTCGAGCATCGCGTCGGCCAGGGGACCGTCGTCACCGTGACGACGCCGGTGTCGCAGTCGGCCGACGACCCCGATGCCTGGAACATGCTCGCCACCGGGTTCGAGCCGTGGCCATTCGTGATCCTCGCCAACGAAACCCTTCTCCATGCCATCGACACCGCCGATGATCGCAACATCGTCGCCGGCGCGTCGGCCGTGCTCCATCTCCAGCGCCGCGACGTGGCGACGGCGTTTGTCAGTACCCCCGGGGGAGACGACTTTCCCGCGCCGGTCGACCAGCGCCGTGGCACCGTGACGGTGACGACGACCCAGGTGCCGGGCAACTACCGGGTGCGATCTGGTGGTGACGTCGGCGGCATCGTGCGGGGCTTCAGCTCCAATCTTGGCGCCGATGGCATCGATGCCCGGCGGCTCGCCGATGCCGGCCTCGTTGCGGCGCTCGGCGCGGGCTACCGGCTCGCGCAGAGCGAGGCCGAGCTTGTCCGCGATGTCAGGCTCGAGCGGGTCGGCGCTGAGCTCTCGGGATGGTTCATCCTCCTGGCGGCCCTGGTGATGGCCGCCGACTGGATCGTCGCCAACCGGTTCTACGCGCCACGGGACGATGCTGGATTTGCGGGGCTCGGCGCGGGGCCGTCGACGGTCCAGAAAGAACCGCCGCCGCTGCCGGGCGGCGCCGGGATGGCCGTGCGGGGGGCCGACGCATGACGCCGCTGCTGGGGCTGGTGCTCGAGGAGCTCTCGCTCGACTTCGACCCGGTCGTATCGTGGTGGTTCGTCGCCGGGGTGACGCTGGCCCTCGTGGCGGTGCTCCTGGCCGTCGGGCCCGACCGATCGCGGGTTCCGCGGGGGAGGAGGCTCGCGCTCGTCCTCCTCCGCACCGGTGCGTTCCTGGCGCTGGTCGCCTGCCTCCTACGGCCGACGCTCGTGGCGACGCGCAAGGCCCGCCAGCAGGGGACGTTGCTCGTGATCGCCGATACCTCCGAGAGCATGACCGTTATCGATGGGGCCGCGGGACGGACGCGCTTCGAGGAGATGACCGCGGCGCTGGCTGCCGCCCGCCCGGCCGCGGCCAAACTCGTGGCCGAGGGAAATGTCGACATCGGCCTGTGGGCCTTCGACCGGGAGGCCCGCCCCGTGGCAGGGACGGCAGAAGACCCGTTTCCACTCGGCGCCTGGCAGCGCGGAGCGGCGAGCGACCAGACGGCGATCGGTGCCGCCCTCGACGACGCGCTGCGAGCCACGGCAGGGCGTCCGCTGGCAGGGGTGATCGTGCTCTCCGACGGCGCCCAACATGCCTACCCGCCGCGCGACCAGCCGCCGCAGGGAGTCGCGCGGAAGCTCGGAGATGCCGCGGTGCCCCTGTGGAGCATCACCTTCGGTCAGCAGCGCGGAGGGGGGCAGGGGCGCGATGCGGCGGTCACGAATCTCGCTGTCGGTGAGACGGTCTATCTGAAGAACACCCTCGAAGTTGCCGGGCGGGTCCGCCTCGACGGGTTGGCCGACCGCGACGTCGTCGTCAAGCTTCTGGCCGAGACCGAGGGGGGGGTGATGGAGGAGGTGGCCCGGACGGTGGTCCGTGGCGGCCCGCAGGTCAACGAAGAGGCGGTGCGTCTCGCCTGGACGCCGAAGGCCCTCGGCGAGCGGAAGCTGTCGCTGGTGGTCGAGCCGCAAGAGGGGGAGGTCGTCCTCACCAACAACGAGCTCTCGACGTTCGTCGAGGTGGTCGACGGGGGCTTGAAGGTGCTCTATCTCGAGGGGACGCTGCGGGTCGAGCAGCGATTCCTCCGCCGTGTCCTCGCCTCGAGCCCCGACATGCAGGTCGACTTCGAGTGGATCGACGCCGCCGGCCGGCGCAACTGGCCGGTCAATCTCGGCCGCAAGCTCGATGCCGGATACGACGTCTTCCTGATCGGCGATCTCGACGCCTCAGCGCTGTCGCCCCAGGATCTCGGGGCGATCGTGGCCAAGGTCAATGCCGGCGCTGGGATCGCCTTCCTCGGCGGTTTCCACGCGTTCGAGGCGGGCGGCTGGGGGAGCACGGTCATCGGCCAACTGCTCCCCTTCGAAGCCGACAAACTTGCCCGCCAGCCTTTTGATCAGCCGATCCGGCCGGGGCTCCACCTCCCCGGTCCGCTGAAGATGCTTCCCGAACAGCGGTTCGGCGGCGTCTCGATCCTGCGGCTCGGCCCGAGCGATCAGGAGACCAGGGCCGCCTGGCAGGCCCTGCCCCCGCTCGAGGGCGCCAACGATCTCGGGCGACTGGTTCCTAGTGCCAAGCCGCTGGCCGTCACCTCCGACGGCCGGCCGCTGCTGGTCGCCCGGGAGTTCGGCGAGGGGCGCGTGCTCGCGTTCGCCGCCGACTCGACGTGGCGCTGGGTGATGCAGGGGGGAGGGGAGCAGCACCGCCGATTCTGGCGGCAGATGGTCCTCTGGCTTGCCAAGCAGGACGACTCCGGAAGCGACTCGCTGTGGGTCCGGCTGGCGCAGCGCCGGGTCGCCCCCGGAGCCACGATCCCCCTCGACACCGGTCTCTCGAAACCGGACGGCAGCGGCGTAGCCGAAGCCGCCTTCGAGGCGTTGATGACCTCCCCGGCCGGGGTGTCGCGGCCGTTGCGGCTGGCCCGGAAAGGGGAGTCGTACGCCGGCGTGCTCGCCGACTTCAACGAGCCCGGGGATTGGAAGGTGACCGTCCAGGCGACGAAGCCGGGCTCGCCTGTCGTGTCGCGATCGGCACGGTTCACCGTTGTCCGTCAGGATCTCGAGTTGGCCAGTCCGCGGGCCAACCCGCTGCTGATGAGGCAGTTGGCGGAATCGAGCGACGGGGGGGGAGTACGGTCGCCGGAGGAGATCTCCGAGATCCTCGACGATCTGCGAACGAAGCCCTCGGCCTATGACGCCCAGGAGCAGTGGTCAGCCACGCTGTGGGACAAGTGGCCGATGTTCCTCCTCATGGCCGGGCTCCTCTGCACCGAGTGGTTCCTGCGGAAACGCTGGGGGCTCGTGTAGCGATTCCCCGCTCGATTTCCCCTGTCGGGGCCCGGCCGCGGCTGCTACTCTCCCCCTCCCACGCAGGCTGCCCAGTCCGCGGCCCGCGGCGGGGATGAAACGAAGCAGACCGGGCCGATCGTGCAGGGATTGGAGTACGGAGTGCGCAATCGACGCCCCATCCGCCGCAAGCTCATGGTGGGGGGAGGGCTCGTCCTCCTCATGGTGGCGCTCCTCTCGGCGAGCAGCTTCCTCGGCACCTACTCCTACCGCAGACTCGTGCGCGGCTTGAGCAGCCGGGCGGCCGAGTTGCCGCTGGCGAGTGATCTCGGTGAATGCGTCGCGACGCTGCGGCTGGTCCACGCGCGGGCCTTGTCCGGCGATGTGACGGCCCTCGCCGCCGCGCCGGCACCCCTGCCGGTCGTTCCTCCGCCCCCGGTGCCCATCCAGAAGGGCGAGGACGAGGATGACGGTGAGGAGGAAGCCCGCGAGCTCGGCCCCTGCAGCGCTCCGTTCCTGGCGGTGCTCTCGCGCACCGAACGGGCTCTGGAGTCGTACGTCGAGGAGCTCGGGAAGGGGGAGATCGACAACGCCCCCCTCGGTGACCGGAGCCGCGAGCGCGAGACGGCCCGGCGCATCGCCGAGAGTCTGGTGAGGATCCGCGACGTGGTCGGCCGGCCTTCCGCGGGCGAGGGAGTGGAGATCGGGGAACTCCACCGCCTCGGCCCCGACCTCGGTCGCCTCGCCGCGCTCGTCGCCGCCCTCCCGACCTATCTTCAAGAGCATCTCCACGATCTCTCTAGCGACGTCCGTACCGGGTATCGGACCCTCATCGTCACCACCTGGGCGGCGGCGATGGCATCGGCGCTCCTGCTGGCGTCGCTCGGCGTCCTCACCTACCGCTGGGTGTTCCGGCCGCTCCGCCTCCTCGGCTACGGCTCCCGGCGCGTGGCCGCCGGCGACTTCGCCTTCCGGCTCAACCTCGACAGCCGCGACGAGATGGCGGAGCTCGCCGAGGCCCTCAATGACATGACGCAGCGCTTCCAGGAGGTCCGCGACGACCTCGACCGGAAGGTGCAGCTGCGGACGCGCGAGGTGATCCGCAGCGAGCAGCTGGCGAGTGTCGGCTTCCTTGCCGCGGGGGTGGCTCACGAGATCAACAATCCCCTCGCCTCAATCGCGATGTGCGCTGAATCGCTCGAGAGCCGGCTCGCCGGCCTCGTGGCCGACGACGACGAAGCCCGTGTGGCGCGCCGCTACCTCGAGTTGATCCAGGCCGAGGCGTTCCGCTGCAAGGGGATCACCGAGAAGCTCCTCGACTTCTCCCGGCTCGGTGAGGTTCGCCGTCAGCCGACGGCGATCATGGCACTGGTGAAGGATGTCGCCGAGATGCTCCGCCACGTCGGGCGGTTCGCTGGGAGCTCGATCGAGATCGACGACGGCCCCGATCTGGCGGTGATGGTCAATCCGCAGGAAATCAAGCAGGTCGTGCTCAACCTCCTGGTCAACGCCCTCGACTGCATCGAGTCGACCGGGCATGTCCGCGTGGCCGTCCGGCGGATCGGCGAGACGGCGGTCGTCACCTTTTCCGACGACGGCTGTGGGATGAATGACGAGGTCCTCGAGCACCTCTTCGAACCCTTCTTCACGCGTCGGAAAACGGGGCAGGGGACCGGCCTTGGGCTGTCGATCGTCCACCGGATCGTCGTCGACCATGGCGGGCGGATCGAGGCGGAGAGCGATGGGCCAGGGAAGGGGGCGACGTTCCGCGTCACGCTTCCCCTCGCGGCCGGTGCCGAAGGGCAGCGGCGTCCGGGAAACGGGGCGACGAGAGATCTGGATCCAGCCCAGCGCGCTGCGTGAACACAAGACCTGGAGACGTGACATGACCAAACCTGCCCGGCCGATGCGGATCCTGTTTGCCGACGACGAGATGTCGCTCCAGGAATTGATGCGGATCGAATTGCCGCGCTTGGGGCACGAGGCGACGGTCTGTCCGGATGGTCGGACGGCGATCGCGGCCCTCGACCGCACCGCCTATGACTGCGTGATCGTTGATCTCGACATGCCCGGTATCGGAGGGATGGAGGTCATCGCCCGTGTCCGTGACGTGGCCCCAGACACCGAGACGGTGATCATCACCGGGAAATCATCACTGGAGTCAGCCGTGTCGGCCGTCCGTCAGGGGGTGTTCGACTACCTCACCAAGCCGTGCAAGCTTGCCGAGATCCAGGCCGTGCTGGAACGGGTGAGGAAGAAACGCGAGCTGACGCTCCGGCTCCGGGCGCTCGAGGGGAGGGTGCGACGGGCAGAGGGAACATCGAGTCTGGTCGGCGGTTCGCCGGGGCTCGGCGCCGTGCGCCGGCTCGTTGCCCGGGTGGCCGCGAGCGATTCAAGCGTGCTGGTGCGCGGCGAAACGGGGACCGGCAAGGAGCTCGTCGCCCGGGCGATCCATGACGGCAGCCCCCGGGCCACGGGGCCCCTGGTGGCCGTCAACTGCGGCGCGCTCCCCGAGCATCTGGTGGAGAGCGAGTTGTTCGGCCACCGAAAGGGGGCGTTTACCGGTGCTGAGGAGCACCGCGCCGGCCTGTTCGAGGTGGCCGACGGCGGGACGCTGTTCCTCGACGAGATCGGTGAGCTCCCCAAAGCCCTCCAGCCCCGTCTTCTCCGGGCCCTGGAGAGCGGCGAGATCCGTCGCGTCGGTGACAACCACCCGATCACCGTCGACGTCCGGGTGGTCTGTGCTACCCACCGGTCCCTCGAGGAGATGGTGGCAACCGGTACGTTCCGCGAGGACCTTCTCTTTCGCATCAACACCTTCGAAGTGGCGATCCCGCCGCTGCGTGATCGGCTCGACGACATCCCGGCGCTCGTCGATCACTTCGTCCGCGACGCGCGCCCGCAGACGCCCCCAGGGGCCCTCGTGATCGAGCCGGAGGCGCTGGCGGTCCTCCAGGGCCATGTCTGGCCCGGCAATGTCCGCGAGCTGGCCAACTGCGTCGAGCATGCCCTCGTACTGTGCGACGGATTGCCCCTGACGATCGAGCATCTCCCGGCCCGGCTCGGCGTCGCCAAGCCACGGCCGCTGCCAGTCACGGCCGGAGCCTTCAGCAGCGGCGCGACGCCGGCGCCACCGGCAAACCTCTTGCCCCAGGCCGCTCTGTCGTCTGCTCCGCTGTCGGCCACGCCGGCCACGCCGGCGCTGGCCGCCGTGCCCGGCACGGGGATGCCACTGGCCAGCCCGCCGCCGGCGTTGGCGAGAGATTCCAAGCCGGTCAGTCTCCGTGAACTGGAGATGGCGGCAATCGTCGAATCGCTCGAACGCAATCAGGGCCATAAGCCGCGGACGGCCGAGGAGCTGGGGATCAGCCTGAAGACGCTCTACAACAAGCTCCACCAGCGGGCCGACGCGCAGCAGGCCGCAGGCCAAGCGTCGACGGCGGTTGACGGGCCGGCAGAAGCCGCCGCCTGATCCGGTGCCGTTGGATCGCCACGGGCAGGAAGCCTGTCGGCCCCCGGTCAGCCGGTCTTGCGCACGACCCCGACGAGAATGCCGAGCACCTTCGCCTGGCGCACATAGATCGGCTTCATCGACGAGTTGGCCGGTTGGAGGCGGATCCGGTCGCGCTCCGGGAACCAGTGCTTGAGCGTCGCCTCGCCATCCTCCGTCTGGGCGACGACGATGTCGCCAGCGTGGGCCGTGTGGCGGCGGCGGATCACCACCCAGTCACCATCGGCGATCTGGGCCTCGACCATCGAATCGCCCATCACCTTGAGGACGAAATGGTCGTCCTTGTCAAAGAGCTCCTCGAAGTCGATCCGCTCCTGCTGCTCGTCAGCGGTGCGGAGCGTGCCCGCCGCCACCCATCCGGCCATCGGGAGGCCGCGGAGATGGGCCGGCTCGGTGATCAATTCGATCGCCCGGGACATGTTCTTCCCCCGGCTGATCAGCCCCTTCCGCTCGAGGGCCTTCAGATGGCAAACGACACCGTTAGGAGAACGGATGTCGAACGCCTGGCCAATCTCCCGGACCGTGGGGCCGTAGCCGCGGTTTTGGATCTTGTCGCGGATGAAGGCGTAGATCTCGAGTTGCCTTTCGGTCGGCGTATCGACGCCCTGATCGGCGACCGTATGCCTCCCCGCACCGATGATCGACGCCCCATGCGAGAGGGGGGGGGAGGAGGCCAGGGATCCGAGCGCAGCCTCCCCGCCGACGTTCGACGGCTTGGGAGTGGGGCGCCGTCCCTCGGCCGGTTTGCGGCTCGAACTGGCGCGCGATCCAGCGGTCGGCTTGCCCGCAGGAGCGGGCTTGGTGACTGCGGTCGGGGCTTGCGGGGAGGGTTTCCTGCGGAGCGTCACGGGGACCTCAACGAAGAGAGGAGGAGGAACGGTCAGGGGGCAGGCATAAACATCGGTATCGTACTATACAGTCGTTCATTTTTATTGCCAAGAGGGCACCAGACCGACCCGACCCGACCCGGCGCGTCGGGTGCCGGTGGACTCCCCTCCCGGTCGATGCCGGGCATCGCCGTGGATCATTGGCTTGGGGGATCAGCACTCGGGGGAGCTTGCCCGCCCCCGATTAGCCCCCGGCGGCGGCGGCGGCGACCGCGGCGTGGAGTTGTCGCGGGGAGAGGGTCATGGCCCGGGCGAAACCGGCAATGAATCGGGCCGAGGTCGGCTCGAAGACCACGATCGAAAAATCCCCAAGTTGGAACCAATCGGCGGCATGGGGGAAGCGCCCCAGGTATGCCCGCTTGAGGGCCTCGTGCGCCGGATGTGCCGGATCGACGAACGTGGCCGTGGCCGGGAGCGACACCCGCGGCAAGGCCTGGGGCGGAGGTCCGGAGGGGTCGGTCGGCTCCGGGGCCGTGACGAGGAGGCAGACCTCGGGGGTGGCGAGCATGTCGCGCGTGTGGGGCGAGAGCCGGCTGACATGACTGACGAAAACGAGGCTGCCGGCATCCTCCGCGGCGGCATCGTCGGCATGTGGATCCCGGCCGGTGACGAGGACCGCGTAGGGGATCATCGACGCGAACGGCCTGCCCTCATGGAGCGTCGCCAGCGAGGCAACACTGCGGCCGAGGACAAGCTTTCCGAGGAGAAGGGAGGTGTCATGGTCGATCACCGGCAAGCTCCGCAAGGATCGGGAAGGATCGGGGGCGGTGGAAGAAACCCAGGCTGAAAAACGAACGGGCCCGGCGACCTGTCGATCGCCGGGCCCGGTGAGTTTGTAGCGACTGGGATCCGTCGGTCTCGTGCGGGGGTGGGCGATGGCCCTCACCCGACCAAGAGCGTGCGGATCACCAAGCGAAGTGAGCAAACGCCTTGTTGGCGTCGGCCATGCGGTGGACGTTGTCGCGCTTTGTGACGGCGGCACCCTCACGCTTGAAGGCTGCGAGGATCTCCTCGGCCAGTTTCTCGTGGGTGGCGCGGCCCTTCTTCTCGCGGACAGCTTGGAGCATCCAGCGGATGCCGAGCGACTGTTGCCGAATGCGGTTGACCTGCATCGGAACCTGATAGGCAGCACCACCGACGCGCTTCGAGCGAACCTCGACGGATGGCTTGCAGTTCTCGAGGGCCCGGTTGAAGACCTCGATCGGCTCGACGTCGGTGACCTTCTTGGCCACGATGTCCATCGCGTCGTAGAAGACGTTTTGAGCGATGCTCTTTTTGCCGTCGTACATCAGGCAATTGATGAATTTGCTGACGAGGAGCGACCCATAGCGGGGGTCGGGACCGAGTTGCTCGCGGCTGGAGGTGATCTTTCCCATGACTCGTGCTTCTGCTTAACCCTTCTTGGCACCATAGAGACTGCGGGACTGCTTGCGGCCTTGCACGCCGAGCGTGTCGAGGGCACCGCGGACGATGTGATAACGGACGCCGGGGAGATCGCGGACACGACCACCGCGAACGAGCACGATCGAGTGCTCCTGGAGGTTGTGCCCTTCGCCCGGGATGTAAACCGTGACTTCCTTGGCGTTAGAAAGTCGCACGCGGGCGATTTTCCGGAGCGCCGAGTTGGGCTTCTTGGGGGTCATCGTGCGGACCTGCAAACACACGCCACGCTTTTGCGGGCAGCGGTCGAGCACGGGAGACTTGGAAAACTTGCGCTTGGGCCGACGGCGGCTGCGAACAAGCTGGCTGATCGTGGGCATACCGGATCGCTTGCGGAGGGGGCTGAGAAAACCTTTTGGATCGCCTTGAGGCGGGAATCCCAAAGCGTAGCCGAAACCACGGGCCGGCGGAAGCGCTTCTGGCAATTCCCGGGGATCGGCCCGTTTTCGACGAGCCACTCAGCCATTTCAGCCGGTTCACGGCCGAGGTGGGGGGATGGCCCGAACGAAAAACTCCCCCCGCGCGCCGCCGACCGTGTCGCCGTGCCACTGGTTCCAACGCTCCTCGGACCAGCGGCCGGGGGGAACCGTCGGCCCCCGGGCCCCCCCTCCGGCGGCCCGGAACCGAGCCGCTGCCAGGCGGCGCTCGAGCAGCGCGAGAAAGGGGGGAGACCAGGTTCCGCCGGGGAGAAACGTCGGCCCGGGAGAGGGGGGGACTCCCAGCGCGATGATCGACCCGCGCCGCATCCCCAGCCCAGCGTGACGGCCGAGTTTGCCGGCCACGAGGAGCGTGCCGGCTCGCAGCTCGAGGCCGGCGCCGACGCCGCAATCGCCTCCGATGGCCACGATCCCCCGCCGCATCCGGGCGGCCGCGAGGCGTCCGACGCAGCCCTCGATCACCACGAGTCCTCCGGTCATTCCCTGGGATTGGCCGGGGAGGGCCGCTGCGGCGTCGTCGCCGGCATTCCCTTCGATCCGAACGATGCCCCCGCTGATGCCGGCGGCGAGCCACTGCCCCGCCGATCCGGCGACCACCAATTCGCCTCCCGTCATCCCGGTGGCGGCCCGGTGGCCGACGCCGCCGGCGACCTCGATTCGGCCCGAGCCCATCCCCGCGCCAAGGTTGTCGACCCGCGAGAAGTCGCCCAGGCAGTCGATCCGTCCGTCGGGAGCGAGGTTGCCCGACACCATGAACACCGCGGCGAGCGGCAGGGACTGGCCGTCGACGGCGATCGTGATTCGTTCGATCGCTGCCAGGTCGTGCTCCGCCAGCCGATCGGGCGTTACGCCGGCGAGATCGACGGTGGCAGTGGTGGGGAGGCCGTCACGCGGCCGGAGGACGAGCGGCACCGACAGAATCCCTCGCAGGAAGAAGCGAACGGGGCCCGCGGGAGGGGAATCCAGCGGGCCCGACCCCGCCATCATACTGTCCCATACCGCCAGCCGACGGGTTGGGCTGGTGGCTCCGGCCTTCAGGCGCACCAGACCCCCACCTCCCGCGGCTGGCAGGCCGCCAGCTTTGGGCAGACGACCGTCAGCACGCCGTTGACGAGACGGGCTTCGACCCGTTGGGAATCGACCGACACGGCGCGGCAAGCTGTGGCGGTGGTTCTGCGAGTGCCGGCTGTCAGCTTGGCAGAGGGCGAAAGTGGCTCCCCGGGGGGCTGGTGGCGAGTTGTGGGGAGGGGTGGATTCCCTATACTTCGACCGTCGTTCAAAAACTGACTGACGCGCGATCGGCTGCGTCGACTTTCCGTTGCCATGGAACCCTCATGCGTTTCACTCTGCTCGACCGCGTGACCGCCATCGACCCCGGCAAGAGCATCACGGCGATCAAGACGCTGACGCTCTCGGAGGAATACCTCGCGGATCATTTCCCGCGATTCCCAGTCATGCCAGGGGTGCTGATGCTCGAGTCGATGACCCAGGCTGCGGCCTGGACGATCCGGCTCGGGGAGGACTTCGCCCACGCGATCGTCGTTCTGCGGTCGGCAAAAAACGTCAAATACGGAGATTTCGTCGAGCCGGGCAAGGTGCTCACGGTGACCGCCGAAGTCCTCTCCCAGGACGAAACGACGACGAAGATCAAGGCCACCGGCACCGTCGGCGGTCGCACGAGCCTTACCGCCCGGCTGACGCTCGAACGCTACAACCTCGCCGATCGGGTGGCCCACGGCGACGCCCTTGATGCTCGGGTGCGCGGTGAGATGCGGAAGTTGTGGGCGGTCCTCCATCCCGCCGGGCGCGGGGTCGGCGCCGTACGGCCGGTCGTTTACGGCGCCGCTGTGGGCCCAGCGGCCGGGCCGCTGTCGCTCTCGGGGGCCGGCTCCCGGACGGGGGCAACGGTCACTCCTCCGGGCGATGTCGCGCCGCTGGCGGGGCGTTGACCAGGCTCCGCGTGGCTTCCCGGTCTGTCGGGGGAGCGTGATTCGCGCCGACCCTTCCCCGCTTTTTTTGCGGGCAAACAGTCTCCCCGCGGTGGCATGGTCAGCCCAGTCTCGGGGCCGCTCGGCGCCGGTTTTCAGGGCAGGCTCGAGCCTCCGAGCCTCCGCGTTGACGGGGTTGATTTTTCCGATTGGGCAAAATCCCCACCCTTTCCGGGTTTCCACGGCGGCAGCATCTCATTAAAACGTGTCATGGTTACGCCGACGCCCCATTCCCCGTTTCCAAGGTGACACGTCGATGCCGTCCCGCGATGAAATCTTCGAGAAGGTCAAGACCGCGCTGGTCGATGCCCTCGGTGTTGATGACGACGAAGTCACTCCCGGCGCGACAATGGTCGGTGATCTGGGAGCCGAATCAATCGACTTCCTCGACATCGTCTTTCGCCTCGAGAAGTCGTTCGGCATCAAGATCCCGAGGGGTGAACTGTTCCCCGAGGATGTCCTTTCGAGCACGGAGTTCGTCTTCAACGGGAAGGTGAACGCCGCCGGAATGGCCGCGCTCAAGGCCCGCATGCCGTTTTATGATTTGACGAAGTTCGAGCAGAATCCGAGCGTGCAGAACTTCCCCAACATGCTCACCGTCGAGGACATGGTCCGCTACGTGCAGAGCAAAGTGGGCCATTGACGATTCTCCCGATGCGCTCGTCCCACGGTTCGGCGGGGTTGTTTCCCGCCGCCGAATGTCCTCCCCTGCGGTGACCGGCCTCCCGGCATAGCTCTCCATGCGCTGGTTCTGGATCGACCGGTTCGATGAGTTTGTCCGCAACCGTCACGCGGTGGCGGTGAAGAACGTCTCGCTGGCGGAGGAGCACCTCCACGACCATTTCCCCGGCGCGGCCCTGATGCCCAACTCGCTCATCGTTGAGGGAATGGCGCAGACGGCGGGGCTGCTCGTGGCCGATGCGATCGATTACAACCGCCGCGTCGTGCTCGCGAAGGTGGCGGGAGCGGAGTTTTATTTCGATGCCGTTCCCGGCGACACGATCCGCTTCCGGGCGGAGATCCTCGATCTGAAGCCGGCCGGTTCGTTCACGAAGGTCTCGAGCACCGTCGACGAGCGGCTGCAGGGGGAGGCAGAGCTTTTCTTCGCCCATCTCGAGCCGGGTGAGGGGGTGCCGAAGCTTTTCGAGCCGGACGAACTCCTCAAGTGGCTCGATCAGATGCACATTTACGACATCGGTCGCGACGAGTCGGGGCAACCGCTGCAGCGGCCCGATTGGTGAGCGGGCCCGACCGGCCCGGCGGTGGCAATGCCCGTGCGGGGAGTGACAGGAGGAGTCGACATGGAATCCGGGGCAGGGAGCGCTGGCAGCGTGGTGCACGATCCCAGCCGGCGGCGCGTCGTGATCACCGGGATCGGCTGCGTGACGCCGCTCGGCGTTCGCGTCGAGGAACTGTGGGCGAATCTCAAGATTGGGGCTTCGGGGGTCGGCTGGACGACCGTCTTCGACGCTTCGCGTTTCCCCACGAAGATCTCCGCCGAGGTCCGTGGCTGGACGATCGCCGACGAAGGCGAGCCGATCGAACGCTGGCAGCACTGTGGCCGCCACACGCGCTTTGCGGCCGGCGCGGCGCTCCAGGCGATGCGCGACGCTGGCCTGCCCAACGGGCTCGAATCCGACCCAACGCGGATGGGGGTTTATCTCGGTAGTGGCGAGGGGCAGCAGGATTTCGACTCCTTCACGAAGATGATGGCCCTGTCGATCGAAGGGGGCACGCTCGACGTCGCGAAGTTCACGCGGATCGGCCTCGAGACGCTCCATCCGCTCTCCGAAGTGGAGCAGGAGCCGAACATGCCGGCGGGGCATCTCGCCGCGATGTTCAACGCCAACGGCCCAAACCTCAACTGCCTCACCGCTTGCGCAGCCTCGAGTCAGGCGATCGGCGAGGCGGTCGAGCTCGTCCGCCGCGGCGAGGCCGACGTCATGCTGTCGGGGGGCACGCACAGCATGATCCACCCCTTTGGGGTCACCGGCTTCAATCTCCTCACCGCGCTCTCAACGCGCAACGACGACCCGACCAAGGCGAGCCGGCCGTTCGACAACGAGCGCGACGGGTTTGTTCTCGGCGAGGGGGCGGCGATGGTGGTGCTCGAGGAGCTCGAGCATGCCAAGCGGCGCGGGGCAAAGATCCACGGCGAACTCCTCGGCTACGGCTCGACGGCCGATGCCTACCGGATCACCGACACCCATCCGGAGGGGCGCGGGGCGAGCGCCTGCATCCGCATGGCCCTGGCCGATGCGGGGATCGGCGCCGACACGATCGACTACATCAACGCCCACGGCACGAGCACCGACGTCAACGACAAGGTCGAGACGCTCGCCATCAAGACGGTCTTTGGTGAGCGGGCCTACAAGATCCCGGTGTCGAGCACGAAGAGCATGATGGGGCACTTAATTGCCGCGGCCGGGGCCACGGAATTGATCGTCTGCCTCCTCGCCATCCGCGACGGGATTGTTCCCCCGACGATCAACTACGAGAATCCCGACCCGAACTGCGATCTCGACTACGTGCCGAACGTCGCCCGTGTCGCGCGCTGCGAACGAGCCCTCTCCAACAGCTTCGGCTTCGGCGGCCAAAACATCTCTCTCGTTGTCGGCCGCTACACCGGCTGATCGGGCTGGGGGACTTGCCGCTGGCGTTCACCCGCACCCCTTTAGTGCTCCATAGCGAGGGGCGATCCCGAAGCCACGTTTGAGCTAGCC
>JBAWVV010000007.1:0-28249 GCA_037147115.1 Planctomycetia bacterium
GCGGTCTGGGGCTTTGGAATGCTGCAGGGCGATTGAAATCACGAAGAACACGGGCTCGACGACAGACAAGACAATTTTCAAGAATCAGCAGGGGAGAGCGCCAGTCGCTCGGATAGATCATGGGACGCAGTTCTAAAAAGGGGCCGTATATCGACCCCCGGCTCTATGAGAAGGTCGAGGCTCAGCTGGCTGGCAGCAAGCGCGATCCGATTAAGACCTGGTCGCGTGCGTGCACCATTGTTCCTGAGTTTATCGGTTTGACGTTCATGGTGCACAACGGCAAGCAGCACCTGAAGGTGTTCGTCACCGAGGACATGGTCGGTCACAAGCTGGGTGAGTTTTCTCCGACGCGGACGTTCCGCGGGCATGGCGGTAAGGTCAAGGAAGCGTCGAAGTGATGCGGCTTGTTCGGGCTTCTTCCTGGATGCCTGAAATGGGAGCAAGGTGATCAATGGCGTACACTGCAATTCACAAATTCGCGCGGATCAGCCCCCGCAAGGTGCGGGCTCTGGCCGATCTTGTTCGCGGCAAGTTTGCCGATGAGGCGCTCGACATCCTTCGCTTCCAGCCCCATCGTGGCGCGCGGATGCTCGAGAAGGTGATCAAGAGCGCCCTCGGGAATGCGGAGCACCAACAGGCTCCTGCCGTCGACGACCTCGTTGTCATCGATGCCCGGGTCGACGGCGGCCCAATGTTCAAGCGGATCCGTCCTCGTGCCCGTGGCATGGCGTTCGGGATCAAACGGCGGATGTCTCACATCAAAGTGGCGCTCGAAGCCCCGGCGGAATAATCGTCGACGTTCGGTGAACGGATCGGTTTATCTCGCGGGATTCCGCGGGGCACAGAACTGGGCTTACGACACAAGCAGGAACGAGTTCATGGGACAGAAGGTCAACCCAATCGGTTTCCGCACCGGAATCACCGAACCGTGGAAGAGCCGCTGGTATGCCTCGAAGAAGGATTTCCGCGTCCTTCTTTTGGAGGATTTCAAGGTTCGGAAGTTCATCAAAACAAAGTACCGCGCTGCCGCGATTCCTAAGATCGAGATTGAGCGGACGCGTGATGAGGTCAAAGTCATTCTTCATTCGGCTCGGCCAGGCGTGCTCATTGGGCGCAAGGGGCAGGAAGTCGATCGTCTCCAGGACGAACTCCAGCAACTTCTGGGGCGCCGGGTGAACCTGAAGGTCGAGGAAGTGGCGAGGCCGGAGATTCAGGCACAACTGATCGCCGAGGACATCTGCGATCAACTGTCAAAGCGAGCGGCTTTCCGCCGGACCATGAAGCGGGCTATCGACACCACCATGGACGCTGGAGCCAGGGGGGTGAAGATTCAACTCGCCGGCCGGCTCGGTGGTGCCGAGATGTCGCGATGTGAGAAGGGAATTGCGGGGTCGATGCCCCTGTCGACGATTCGGGCGAAGATTGATTACGGGTTCTGCGAGGCTCCCACCGCGCAGGGCAACATCGGCGTTCAAGTGTGGGTCAACCAAGGCATGTACGAGGAGAGCGGCGATGGCGCTGATGCCCAAGAGGGTCAAGCACCGAAAAAGCCAAAGAGGTCGTATAAGAGGTGATGCCTCTCGCGGCAACCGCGTCGTCTTCGGTGACTTCGGCCTTCAAGCCGAACAGCCGGGTTGGCTCGCTGCAGCGACGATCGAGGCCGGTCGCATTGCGGCCAGTCAGTACCTCCGCAACGAGGGCAGGCTGTACGTGCGTGTGTTTCCCCACAAGTCGATTACGTCTATCCCCCTCGAAACTCGAATGGGTAAGGGGAAGGGAGAGCCCGAGTTTTGGGCGGCCGTGATCAAGCCCGGGACGGTGCTCTACGAGATCGGTGGTGTTTCGGAGGAAGCGGCGCGGGTCTGCCTGGCACGGCTCGCCCACAAGATGCCGGTTCGTGTGCGGTTCGTGAAGCGGCGGCCGATGTGAGCCCCGGGGAGACTCGGAGCTGGTGGGTGGTAGTTCGGCCAGTAGGCTTCCCGGGTTGGTTACTGGGTGCCGTGGCACGGTTTCGACGACATCGTATTCCTGGGCAGCAGACATGAGCAAAGCACGCGAACTTCGTGAGATGAGCGATGAGCAGATCCGCCTAGTCTGGAAGGACTCGGCCGAGACGCTCTTCAAACTCCGCCTGCAGGCCCAGACGGAGAAACTGGCGGCTCCGACCGACGTTCGGAAGCAACGGCGGTCGATCGCGCGTTGTCAGACGATTCTCGCGCAGCGAGGTAGTCTTGTAATAACGGCGGCAGGTGCCGATGGGGCGGAGTCGAAAGACGAGCACGATGCCGTCCTTCACGATAAGCATGGGAAGAAGAGGCGGGCGATCGGTCGGGCCAAGATTCAGGCCCCCGGAAAGGCCGGCGTCGGTACGAAGCGACAGTTCAAGAAGCGCACCCAAAAACAGCAAGTGATCGTTTCGGGTGACAAAGGTGGTTGATGGGCGTCGGTCCTCGCGGTCAGCAAATCGCGGGGGCAACGGAGCAGCAGGGATCTGAACCGGGCGGGTAGCAGTCAGACAGGAAGAAGTCATGCCAAGGCGAGTCGAAACAGGCACGGTGACCAGTGCCGCGTCGAGCAAGACGCGACGCGTGGAGATTCCACGTGTCGTGCGACACAACAAATACGGTCGGATTCTTCACCGGCGGACGATCTGCCACGTCCATGACGAGGACGAGACGTCGGCCCCCGGTGATCTCGTGGAGATCGTCGAATGCCGACCCCGCAGTCGGCTGAAGCGTTGGGAACTGGTGCGGGTGGTCACGAAGAGCACGGCTGTTGACGTGGCGTCGCTACGGAGCGGTGCTCGGGCGACTCAGTTTAACGAATCGGCTGCCAAGGCTGAAGAAGCATCGGCAACCGGTCGTAAGGCCGGAGAAGGAGCCTCGAAATGATCCAAATGCAATCGAGGTTGGTTGTGGCTGACAACACCGGCGCCAAAGAAGTCATGTGCTTCAAGGTGCTCGGAGGGAGCAAGAAGCGTACCGCTGGAATTGGCGACATCATCGTCTGCAGCGTGAAGAGTGTTATTCCGGGGAGCGACGTCAAAAAGAAGGCCGTCGTAAAGGCGGTCATCGTTCGGTGCAAGCAACCAACCCGGCGGGATGATGGCAGCTACGTGCGTTTCGATACGAACGCCTGCGTGATCATCGACAACGACAAGAATCCTAAAGGCACACGTATTTTCGGTGCCGTCGCCCGCGAATTGCGGGATCGTAGTTTTATGAAGATCGTCAGCCTGGCGAGCGAGGTGGTCTAATGTTGATTCGTTCCGGCGACATGGTTGAGGTAAAAACTGGCAATGCGAAGGGGACGAGAGCCAAGGTTCTTTCCGTGCGTCGCGCTGACGGAAAGATCGTGGTTGAGGGCGTCAACCTCGTTTATCGTCACATGCGGCGTAGCCAGAAGAACCCCCAGGGGGGGCGGTTGAGCAAAGAGATGCCGATCGACGCATCAAACGTCCTCGTCGTCTGTGGAGGGTGCGACCAGGCCGCGCGGCTGGGCGTTAAGGTGCTCGCGGATGGCGGACGGGTACGGATGTGCAAGAAGTGTGGTGCAGACAACGGGAAGATCAGGTCGGCGTCGGCGGCGAAGTGATCGTGGCACACCGCCGCCCTCACTGAATGGCGGGTTGCGGTAGGCAGTGATGAGAATCTGGCGGTCGAAGCCCGCCACCTGATGGGTTGAAAACGAGCCGACGAATGTGTCGGGCAGGACAATCAAAAGGACGGTTGTGATGGCCAAGAAGACCAAGGCGGCAGCAGCGGAGACCGGCACCAGTGCGGCGACGGGGGTGTTGGAAACCCCACGCATGCTTGAGCACTACCTCAAGACGGTCCAACCCGCGCTCGGCGAGGCCCTCGATCGCAAGAATCCCCATGCGATTCCGCGGCTCGAGAAGATCGTGATCAACATGGGCGTCGGTGTTGCGGTCTCCGAGAAGAAGTACCTTGAGGAAGCGATTGGTGCGCTGACCCAGGTTTCGGGGCAAAAGCCCGTGGCGACCCTTTCGAAAGTGGCGGTTTCCGGATTCAAGCTCCGCGAAAACCTACCCATCGGATGCAAAGTCACGCTTCGCGGTCGTCGGATGTATGAGTTTCTCGATCGGCTGGTATCGCTTGCTCTTCCTCGTGTCCGCGATTTCCGTGGGCTCTCGAGCACGGCGTTTGACGGCCATGGAAACTACAGCCTCGGGTTGTCCGAGCAGATGGTCTTTCCGGAGATCAACCCGGACAAGTACACGCGGCCGCAGGGAATGAATATCACGCTCGTCACGTCGGCGAAGAACGACGACGAGGCGCGGATGTTTCTCCGCGCTATGGGTGTTCCGTTGAAAAAGGATGGGGATGAGGGTGCCGCGGCGTAGCGGCACGGTCGGTACCGATTGGTTCGGATGGTCGCGACGATCGTCGTGGGGTTCGAGTCAGGAACATCAGTTGCGGCCGTTTCGGCGGCCCCTCGTTGGAATCATCTATGGCAAGCAAGTCAAAGATCGCGATGGCCAAGCGGCCGGCGAAGTTCTCGACCCGTCAGGTGCAGCGCTGCATGCTGTGCGGACGTCCGAGGGCGGTTTATCGTAAGTTCGGTCTCTGCCGGATCTGTTTCCGGAAACTGGCCGACCAGGGGGTCATCCCCGGCGTCAGGAAGGCGAGTTGGTGACCACGGCCCGGAGGGGTGTTGACCGCCGGATAAGGCGGGCATCCGGGGTACCGAAGGCAGAAGGGTTCGCTGGCAGGGTTCACAGTTCCGAAAGGGCTCTCTCGACATGATGACCGATCCGATCGCCGACATGCTCACCCGCATCCGCAACGCGGTGCGCGTCGAACGCGCCATCGTGGAACTCCCGAGCTCCAAGGTGAAGCGCGGCGTGGCGGACGTCCTGAAGCGTGAGGGCTACATCTGGGACTGGAAGGAAGTCGAGGCCGAGCCTGCGGCGAAGCTTCAGATCGAACTCAAGTACGGCCCCAATGGAGAGCGTCTGATCCGCCACATCCGGCGCGTGAGCACGCCGGGTCGCCGGGTCTACAGCCGTTCGGTCCGGCTACGTCCGATTCTCGGAGGTTTGGGGATCTCGATTCTGTCGACCAGCAGCGGGGTTGTCAGCGACCGGGAAGCTCGGCAGCGGAAACTCGGCGGTGAAGTGCTCTGCGAGTTGTGGTGAGTAACGCTCCTGTCGTAGCGATGTTTGGGGGATAACGCGGTGTGGTTGCTGGGAGCGGGGTTCGTGGTTCGATGTGGGGCGGGTCCGGATACGGGCCGGGTCAGTAACGAAAGGTCGAGGACATGTCGCGGATCGGCAAGGCTCCGGTGCAGATTCCCAAGGGCGTCAAGGTGGCCGTTGATGGTTCCACGCTCAAGGTCGAGGGGCCGCTCGGAAAACTCGAGCGCACCATTCATCCGGCCGTCAAGGTCGCCCTTGATCCCGCCGATGGGCTCCTCAAGGTCACCCGCGGCGGTGATGACCGCACCTCGCGATCCGTCCACGGACTCACGCGAGCCCTCGCGGCGAACATGGTCGAGGGCGTCTCGAAGGGCTACGAAAAGAAACTCGAGATCGTCGGCGTCGGTTACATCGCCGCGATTCAGAAAAACACGCTCCAACTTCGCGTTGGTTTCGCTAATGAGCTTCAAGTCCCGATTCCGGCCGGGCTGACGGTGACCTGCCCTGATCAGACCCACATCGTCGTCAAGGGCATCGACAAGCATATGGTCGGGCAATTTGCCGCAGAAGTCCGCGCTCGTCGCAAGCCCGAACCCTACAAGGGCAAGGGAATCCGGTACGAGAACGAGCAGGTCCGCCGTAAGGCTGGCAAAGCGGTCACGAAGTGACCCGCTAAACACACCGGTTGATGCCGTCCACGTTTTTACCCCCACACCTCCCGCAGTCACGCTTCCATGGACCACGCCCGCACGATTCTCCGGCAGCGGATGCGCCGCCGTTTCCGTGTCCGCCGGCATATTCGCGGCACCGCGGAGCGGCCTAGGCTGGCCGTTTTCCGCACTGACAAGCACATCTACGCGCAGATCATCGACGACGCTTCCGGCCGGACGTTGGTTTCAGCCAGCACGCTCGACAAGCAGATCCGGGATGCGGTCGGGTTCGGCGGCAATAAGCAGGCTGCTGAGGTCATCGGGCGGGCGGTTGCCGAGCGGGCCCAGGCTGCCGGCTTGAAGAAAGTCTGCTTCGATCGGGGCGAGTTCCGCTACCATGGCAGGGTTGCGGCGTTGGCCGATGCTGCCCGGGCCGCCGGCCTTGAATTCTGACCCAGACCAACTCTTCCCTCGTCCCGCCGGCGTGGATCGGGAGGGAACGAGACCCAGCCAAACCATCCGGAGCATTGAAGACCGTGTCGACCAGCAGCAGCCAGGGCCGTGGAGGTGACTCGCGCGATCATCGCGGGGGTGAGCGTGGCGGGGAATTCGCAGAAAAAGTCGTCAAAGTTCGACGTTGTGCCACCGTTGTCAAAGGCGGGCGACGATTCAGCTTCGCCGGGCTCGTTGTTGTCGGTAATGGTCGCGGGAAGGTTGGCTGTGGCTACGCCAAGGCCAACGAAGTTCCACCGGCGGTTGAGAAGGCTATCAAGGACGGCATGAAAAACCTGATCGAGGTTCCTATCGATTCCGGCACGATCCCCCATCGTGTCGAGGGGAACAGTGGCACGTCAAAGGTCATCATGCTTCCTGCCAGTCCCGGCACCGGAATCATTGCCGGTGCAGCCGTCCGGGCGGTGTGCGAGTCGGCTGGCATCCGAGACGTGTTGACGAAGGCCCACGGTTCGACGAACCCGGTCAATCTCGTCAAGGCAGCGCTCGACGGCCTGAAGCAGCTGCGGACGAGAAGCGAAGTTGAGCGGTTGCGGGGAATCACGCTCTCCTGACTCGCCCCGGGGTGAGGATTGGTTTGGGCGATGAGAAAAAATACGACGGCTGGGCGGCACTGGTACCGCTCGCGTTTCGATCCTGATCTGCCGGAGACGCCGATATGGTGCTCTTGCAGGTCTTCGAGCAGAGGGTGATTCGATGAAGGTCAACGACGTCAATCAGGGTATTCACAAGAACCGCCGTCGACTGCGGATCGGACGCGGGCCCGGTTCGGGGCGCGGAAAGACGTCAGGTCGCGGTCACAAGGGTCAGGGACAACTGGCCGGTTGGAGTGCCGCCGGGATCTTCGAAGGGGCGAGGATGCCCCTCATCCGACAGATTCCCAAGCGCGGGTTCCACAACCGTCATGGCAGGATCGTAACCTGCGTCAACGTCGACGACATCGAGGCCCGTTTCGTCGCCGGTGCCGACGTCACCCCCGAAACGCTGCGGGCCTGTGGGCTTGCCAAGGGGATCTGGGACTCGGTCAAGGTCCTCGGGGATGGGGTGATCTCAAAGGCGCTCAAGGTGTCGGCCCATCACTTCAGTGCTCAGGCGCGCGAGAAGATCCTCGCCGCCGGTGGCACCATCACCGATCTGCCCGGACCGGCACCGGTCGTGAAGCGGCAAAAGAAGGTCGTGAAGCCGAAGACGGCACAGGCTTAACCGGAGATTCTTTCCGGGCTGGCAACCCGATGCTTCGGTCGGGTGTCTCGGGAGACCTGGCGCCTGGAGGTATGGCCCGCGGGAGAGGCGTTTGGGCAACGGGGTCGGAGGGAGCAAAGGAGTCGTTCTCGTGCTTGAAAAACTTCGCATCATCTTCACCATTCCGGAACTCCGGCAGAAGATCCTCCTCACGCTCGGGCTCTTGGCGATCTATCGGGTCGGTTGGCAGGTTCCGCTGCCAATCATCGATCCGACGGCGATGGCGTCGTTCGGCAAGGAGTCGGGTGGCTTCGCAGACATCCTCAAGACGGTCGCCGTCTTCTCTGCCAGTCAACTTTCCCAGGCGACGATCTTCGGCCTCGGGATCATGCCCTACATCTCGGCGTCGATCATCTTTCAACTGCTCGGTACTGTCTGGCCCCCGCTCGAACGCCTCACCAAAGAGGGAGAGGCGGGGCGGAAGAAGATCAACGAATACACCCGCTACGCAACGGTCCTTATCTGTCTGGTGCAAAGCTGGGCTTATGTCGCGTTCCTTGCCAACACGAGCGTCGGTGACACGCCACTCATTCAGTCGAGTTTCCTCGTTGATGGCAAACTGCCGCTGATCTGGCAACTCGTGGCGGTGATGACGATGACGGCCGGCACGATCTTCTTGATGTGGCTCGGCGAGCAGATCGATGAATTCGGTATTGGCAATGGCATCAGCCTCCTGATCATGGCGGGCATTCTCGCCGGCATGCCGAGCGCGCTTTTGCAACTCGCCGAGGACACCAATTGGGAGATCGGCGGCGGCGGGGGGAAGATGGGGATTGAAACGGTTCTTGTGCTCATGGCTCTGTTTGTCAGTGTCGTTGCCGGCGTGGTCTTCATGACCCAGGGGCAACGGCGAATCCCGACACAGAGCGCGAAGCATGTCCGCGGTCGGCGAGTGTATGGCGGCACGAGGCAATACCTGCCGCTGAAGGTCAATCAGGCCGGGGTCATGCCGATCATCTTCGCCAGTTCACTTCTCCTTTTTCCGCAGATGATCTTTCAGTATCTCGCCACCGCCTTTCCGGGGAATACGGTGCTCGGAGCGCTGCAGGATTCGTTCACGAGGGGGCAGTCGTTCCTCTACAATCTCCTCTATGTCGCGCTGATCTTCTTCTTCTGCTATTTCTGGACCGCGATTACCTTCAATCCGAAGGAAGTTGCCGACAATCTCAAAAACTTCGGCGCTTTCATCCCGGGTTATCGCCCTGGCAAACGGACTGCCGATTACCTTGAACGAGTCATGGAGAGGATCACGTATGTCGGTGCGGGCTTCCTGGCACTCGTTGCCATCATCCCCACGATCGTCGCCGGCTTTCTCGGGATTCCACCGTCGATTGCCGGATTTTACGGTGGCACCGGTTTGTTGATCGCCGTGAGCGTGGCTTTCGATCTGGTCCAAAAGATCGACAGCCATCTCGTGATGCGAAACTACACCGGATTGTTGGAGAAGTCCTGATTCGGGTTTAGCCCTGACCGGACCGGCGTGCCAATGGGCATGCCGATGGTCGACGTCGTCTCGCGCGGGATTCTCATGCGGATCATCCTCATCGGACCGCCCGGCGCCGGAAAGGGAACCCAGTGCCAGCGGTTGGTCGAGCATCTCGACGTTCCGCACCTCTCGACCGGTGAGATGCTCCGAACGGAGGTCAGGTCGGGGTCGCCCGAGGGACTGCGTGCGGCGGCGCATATGGACCAAGGGCAACTCGTCCCCGATTCGATGATCCTGGGAATGGTGACGAAGCGCCTCGAATCGGCCGATTGCCGGGGCGGCTTCCTCCTCGACGGCTTTCCAAGGACTCTTCCTCAGGCTTCGACGCTCGATGATCTCCTCGAGCGGAGGGCGATGAATGTCGACGGGGTCCTGGAATTGGCGGTGCCGCGTGACGAGCTCGTGAGAAGGATGCTCGCGCGGAAAAGAGCCGACGACAACCCCGAGATCTTTTCAAAACGGATTGCGAGTTTCGAGGTGCAGACCGCACCGTTGCTCGAGTACTACGCCCGGCAGGGAAAGCTCGCGACGATCGACGGGCTCGGTGATGCCGACGAGATCTTCGGCCGGGTGAAGCAGGCGCTCGAGCGATTCAAACGCGGGACCCGCAGACGCCATTGAAGAGGTCGATGGCCTCGGCATCGGGATTGGCCGATTCCCGGCGCCGCATCGGGCAACGCCCGCGGAGATGGTACGGCATCGGTCACGCCGCTATAGTTCCTCTGTGTTGCAGTTGGGGACCGAGGAGTGGTTCCAGGGCGTCGTCCGGTGCCCCGCTTCCCGACGCTGTTTGAATGGGTGTGCTAGCCGTGGTGAATCTTCGGTCTCCCCGCGAAATCGCGCTCATGCGCCGTGCGGGCCTCGTTGTCTGGGGCGCCCATGAAATCGCCGCCGCGATGGTCCGGCCTGGGGTGTCGACCGGTGAAATCGATGCCGCTGTGGAAGCGTTTTTCGTCCAGCGAGGGGCGGTGCCTCTGTTCAAGGGGGTGCCCGGAAAGGTGCCGTTTCCGGCAGTGTGCTGCATTTCCGTCAACGACGAGGTCGTGCACGGTATACCTGGCCCACGGATCCTCGTTGAGGGAGACATCGTGAGCATCGATACCGGTTGCAGCCTTGCCGGTTGGTGCGGCGATTCCGCTCGGACTCATCCGGTGGGAACGGTGTCGAGCGGCGCCAGAGGGCTCCTTGACTGCACCTCGGGCGTCCTCGAGTTGGCGATCGAGCTGATGGGAAAGCGGAATCGCTGGAGCGACGTTGCTACCGAAATGGCGACCTATGTCAGGGATCGCGGGTTCTCGGTGGTGGAGAATTTCGTTGGCCATGGCATCGGGAAGAAGATGCACGAGGACCCGCAGGTCCCCAACTTCTGTTCCCCGTCGTTCCGCAGAAACTACGACTTCGAACTCGAGACCGGGCTCGTTATCGCCGTCGAACCGATGGTCAACATGGGGTCGAAGAAAGTGAGGGCCTTGGCCGATCATTGGACGCAGTCGACGGTTGACGGCCAGCCGAGTGCCCATTTCGAACACACGATCGCGATCACGAGCGAGGGGCCGGAGGTTCTGACGAGGGCCCCCTCCGAGGGGGATTCCGTCCCGGCCTGAAGGCCCCCCCGGCTGCGGCGGAGTGGGGCGGATGGCGGGGCAACTGGGGTATGATCGGTGGTTTTTAGGAGCGAAACCCCAATTTTCTATCGTTTCTGCCCGTTTCCTCACCTCCCCCTTGTGGATCAGGGGGGTGGGTTTCTATAGTTGACGGCTTTCCATCAGTTTCCCTGTTCCCGTTGAAGGCGTGGGCGACCGTCGCCACGATCGCAAGTATGAAGGTTCGCGCCAGCGTCCGTCGCATCTGCGACAAATGCAAGATCGTCCGGCGCCGCGGCGTCGTCTTTGTCGTGTGCGCGGATCCCCGCCACAAACAGCGGCAGGGATGACGACGGAATCCGCTTCCGGCAGGCGAGGATTCCTTGCTTGTGCTGGAAGATGGTGACCTGCGGAGCATCATGTCTCCGTCGGGAGTGCGTCTTTTCCTAGGTATTAACGAAGGTGTTGGAGTTGGTGCTGGTGTCGCCCTGTCTGGGGTAGGCCAGTGGTGATGCGGCCGGGTGGCTTTCCGGTTTCGTGCCAGTCGTTCGCGGCAGCCAATCTCCCTCGCCTGTTGCCCGTCCCCCCGCACAATGCCTCGGCATGGTGTGTTCGGGGTGGGGTGCTTTGTTCGGCAGTTCCGTCTTCCAGGTCCGTCATCCCACGGTAGTACTTCCCCATGCCTCGTCTCCTCGGTGTCGACATTCCATCGGAGAAGAAGACGTTCTATTCGCTCCAATACCTCTACGGGGTTGGCCCCCAGGTGGCGCGCGAGTTGTGTCACAAGGCGGGGGTTGATCCGGAGGGGATGGCCAAGAATCTCCATGAGGATGAACTGGCCCGTTTGGCCTCCCTCATGGACAAGGATTACGTTGTTGAGGGGCAACTTCGCCGCCAAGTGGCGCAGAATATCTCTCGGCTCAAGGACATCGGCAGTTACCGAGGCGTCCGCCATCGTCGCGGGTTGCCGGTTCGCGGTCAGCGGACCCGAACGAATGCCCGGACGAGGAAGGGGCCCAAGAAGACGGTTGCCGGCAAGAAGGGTGTGAAGGACCTCAAGTAAGATTTGGTTCTTCGGTTTCCTGGTGCGCGATGGCGTGCCGGGGTTTTGTGGGCAACCTGGTTGCCTGGGTTGTCTCCTGATTCACAGTCGTCGTCGGAACGCACAGGAAAGCATCGATTCATGTCGAAGGTTGCCAAGGGCAAGAAGAAGAGTGTGTCGGCGGGGATCGCCTACATCACTGCTAGTTTCAATAACACCACGGTGACGATCACCGACACCAAGGGCGACACGCTCTGCTGGGCGAGCGGTGGGACTTGCGGCTTCAAGGGAAGTCGCAAGGGCACCCCCTTCGCCGGCCAGTGTGCGGCGCAGCAGGCGGCCGAGAAGGCCGCGAAGTTCGGTGTCAAGGATATCGAGGTCCGTGTTCGTGGCCCTGGGAGTGGTCGCGAGAGCGCCATCACCGCGCTTACGGCCGCCGGCATGAACGTCAAGAGTATTGAAGACATCACGCCACTCCCGCACAACGGATGTCGTCCGCCGAAAAAGCGGCGCGTCTAATCTTTTTCAGGGCCGTCACACCGGCCTTTTTCCCCCACCTGAATCACCTCGAGAGCGGTCGGCCAGCATGCCGATCGGGAATCCATGGGACGCATCACCGGGCCGGTTTGTCGCCTTTGTCGCCGTGACGGCCTCAAGCTTTTCCTCAAGGGCAGTCGTTGCGATACGAGCAAGTGCGCGTTCGAGCGTCGTCCGACGCCGCCGGGTATGGTGCAGAAGCGTCGCTCGAAGCCGACCGAGTATGGTCTTCATCTGCGCGAGAAGCAGAAGGTGAAGCACTACTACGGCGTACTCGAGCGTCAGTTCCGCACCTACTTCGCCCGTGCCGCGCGGGGGAAGGGGAATACGGGCGAGTCGCTGATGTCGTTGCTCGAGCGCCGGCTCGACAACATCGTCCACCGAATCGGGTTTGCGCCGTCGAGGGCTGCCGCCCGTCAGATGGTCCTCCATGGCCACATCACGATCAACGGACGTCGCCTCGACGTGCCTAGTTACCTCGTGAAGGCGGGGGACCTGCTCCGCGTGAAGAACCGGGCGAAGAGCCTGCAGTTGGTGCACGCGTCGCTGGCTACGAATCGTCGCGATATTCCCGATTTCCTCACCCGGTCGGAGACCGGTGTTCCTGAGGGTCGGGTGGACCGGCTGCCGGCATCTGACGATGTTTCAATCCCGGTGCAGACCAACCTGATCATCGAGTTGTGCTCAAAGTAGAAGTAGTGCGGTAAAAGAAATGGGCCGCGGGGTGATCGGTCGCAGGATCTTTTTGGCCATGGCCAAGAGGGATCGTCAGTGCGATGGCCAACCTCTGACCGGCTCGTTCAGCGATTGGGAATGATGCGGCCGGTGGCCGGTCATAATCCCCTCCGAAAAACCACCATCGCGGCCTGACGTGGCCGCGCCGTTTCAGGTACAGGCAAGGAGAACTGCATGCACATTCGTTGGCGTGGGCTCGAGCTCCCCAGCTCGGTCACGTCCGATGCCAAAACGCTCACCGGGACGTACGGCAAGTTCGTTGCCGAGCCCTTCGAGCGCGGTTTCGGCACGACGGTGGGCAACAGCCTCCGGCGTGTCCTCCTCTCCAGTCTTGAGGGGAGCGCGGTGACACAGATCAAGGTCGGCAGTGCCCTCCACGAGTTCAGCACCGTCAAGGGTGTTCTCGAGGACGTCACCGACATCGTTTTGGCGGTGAAGAGCCTCGTCGTCAAAAACCACAGCGACTCAACCCGCGTGATCCGCGTTGAGAAGAGCACCAAAGGACCCATCACCGGTGCCGATGTGCAGACTGACGAGGCGGTCGAGGTGGTCAGCAAGGACCTCGTCCTCGCTACGCTCACCGATGACGTCCCCTTTGAGTTGGAGATGGTCGTCGAGAACGGACGGGGGTATGTACCAGCCAGCGAGCACAGCCCCGATGTTCAAGAAATCGGGATCATTCCCGTCGATGCCGTGTTCAGCCCCGTGACACGCGTTCGTTACGAGGTCGAGGAGACCCGTGTCGGACAGAAGACAAACTACGACAAACTGACCATGGAGATCTGGACCAACGGCACCGTGACTCCGGACATGGCGCTGGTCGAGGCCGCAAAGATCCTTCGCAAGCACCTCAACCCCTTTGTCGGCTACAGCCAGCAGGGGCCGTCGGTCAATCTTCCTCCGGTCATCGACTGGACGAAGATCACCCCGGAGCCGTCGACGGTGCTGACGTGGGAAGTGCCGCAACTCGAGCTTTCCCTCCGAGCCCAAAATTGTCTTTCGAGCGCTGGGATCCGCAAGGTTTCCGAACTCGTGGTGCTGACCCGGGAGCAGATTCTCGAGATGCGGAACGCCGGAGAGCAGACGGCCGAGGAGATCGAAACGAAGCTCTTCGAACTGGGGCTGAAACTCGGCATGCTGCCCGTCGAGGCCTGAAGCACAAACGGGGGGCCGCGGGGCGACGCCCCCCGCCTCCACTTTTCCCACTCCTTTTTCCCAACACCCTCGAAGGTTCTGGTCTCGCGGCCGGGGCCGAACCGTCCGCCTGAAGGATTCCATCCATGCGCCATCGTCGTAAGGGCCGTGTGCTCGGCCGCAGTCCGTCTCATCAGCGTGCCCTGCTCCGCAATCTCGCTTCGGCGCTGATGCTCACCGAGCGGGTGTGCGAGGCCGACGAGGTCGGGGCGCCGAAAGTCGCCGGTCGGATCATCACGACCGTTGCCAAGGCCAAGGAAGTCCGGCCGCTCGTCGAGCGGTGCGTCACGATCGCCAAGCGGGGTTTGGTGTCGATCGATCAGGCTAAGGAATTTGGCACGACAGCCACCCGTGATTCGGCCGCCTGGAAGCAGTGGCGGGAGAGCGATCAGTGGCGTCAGTGGGCCCAGGCCATGTCGCCGGCCGTCACTGCCCGGCGACGCGTCGTCCGGCTCCTGGGGGATAAGCAGGCCGCGAGAATCGTGTTCGAGCGGATCGCCCCACGGTTCGTCGATCGTCCCGGTGGTTATACCCGGATCCTGAAGCTCTCCACCCCGCGTCTCGGCGATGCCGGTCCCCGGGCCGTGCTGGAGTTCGTCGGCAGCGGACCGAAGGTCGACCGTGGCACGGCCCCGCAGGTGCAGGCCCGCCGCCCTAGCCGTCCCTCAAGCCCCCCCTCTAGGGGTGCCGGCGCGACCTGACAGGCCACGGCTCCAAACGCCCGAGGGCCTCGAAAGGGATTTCCGGTCCCGTATCGGACTTCCCTTTTTCGGTTTCTTGTCGCGTCGTCCGGTCTCCGGACTTGGTTCGGGGAGGGCTGTTGGCCCTTTCTCGCCCCACTCTCCGACGCGGCGCGAGGGACCGTCCCCGCGCGTGGCAAATGGATTGTGTGGTCGCGAGGTGGATCGCGTCGATGAAAAAGGTTAGACTTTGTCATCGTGATGCGTTTGGCCGTGCGTTGGCAGTGAGGGGGCAAGCTCTCTGCCTTCGGTTTGGTCGATGGGCACCGTCCGGATCGGGATCCGGACGATGGCCACCGCCGGCCGAATGCACCCTGCGCACCGGAGGGTTGTGCCCATGGCGACGCATGTTTCCTCGTGCCGATCTGGCGTAACCGGCCCCCTTCGGGGCTTACGGCTGGCCGTCTTCGTTGCACTGGCCGCCGTGACCGCGGCCGTGGCTGTCGCCCGCGATGGGGACGATCACTTCGGTATCCCCCAGGTGAAGTTCATCAATGAGCAGGTGGCGGCCGGCTGGGCCGACGCCAAGCTCAAGCCTTCGGAAGCGGCTTCCGATCAGGAATGGTGCCGCCGGGTCCATCTCGACGTCATCGGCCGGATCCCAACGGTCCGGGAGCTCGAAGACTTCGTGGCCGACAGTTCTCCCGTCAAGCGGGCCAACCTCGTCGGCCGGCTTCTCGGCGATGACGCCGTGGACGAATATGCCCGCAATTGGGCCGATGTCTGGACGACCGTGCTCATCGGCCGAAGCATGGAAAACGACAACGTCAACCGCAGTGGCATGCGGCAGTGGCTACGCCGTTCGTTTTCGAAGAATATCCCCTACGATCGGTTCGTCGCCGATCTCGTCACCGCCTCCGGCGTCAACAAGGCGGGGGAGAAGGGGTTCAACGGCGCCACCAATTTCCTCTCGGGCAAGCTCGACGAGAACGGCATCCAGGCCACCGCCAAGACCGCGCAGATCTTCCTCGGGCTCCAGGTGCAGTGCACGCAGTGCCACAACCACCCGTTCAACAAGGGGAAGCAGAATCAATTCTGGGAGTTCAACGCCTTCTTCCGACAGGCGAAGGCGCTGCGGCATTTCGAGGAGACCCGTGAGGTTCAGGCCATCGAGTTGGTTGACGAGGATTGGGCCGGCGAGGGGGGGAATGCCGCCCAGGCCGAGCTCTACTACGAACTCCGCAACGGCCAGATCAAAGTCGCCTATCCGGTGTTCATCGACGGCACGACCGTCGACGCCAACGGTTACCTCCCGGCGAAGCTGGAGGATGGCACGGAGTACGGCGTGAACCGTCGCCAGGCCCTGGCGCAGCTGATTGTCGACAGCCCACTGATGCCGAAGGCCGCGGTGAACCGGATCTGGAGCCACTTCTTCGGCTACGGATTTACCCGTCCGATCGACGATCTCGGTGATCACAACGCGCCGTCGCACCCCGAATTGCTCGACGGCCTCGGCGAGCGGTTCCGCGAGCAGAGCTTCGACACGAAGGAGCTCATCCGCTGGATCACCCTCTCCCACGCCTACTCGCTCTCCAGTCGGATCGCCAAGGGGAATGCCACCGACGATCCCGCGGTTGGGGAGAAGCCGAAGTTCTCGCATTTTTACCTCCGGCAGATGCGCCCCGAGGAGCTCTATCAGTCGCTGCTCACCGCCACAGAGGCCGATCAGGCCGAGGAAAAGGGGGAGAAGGGAGCCCGGAAGAAGGATGAATGGCTGTCGCAATTCATCATCGCGTTCGGCACCGATGAGGGGGATGAGGCGACCACCTTCAACGGGTCGATCCCCCAGGTGCTGATGATGTTCAACGGCGATCTGGTCAAGACGGCGACGGAAACGGGCAAGGGGGGATTCCTCGACCGCGTCGCTACGTCCGGCATGTCCAATGCCCATCGCATCGACACCCTCTACGCCGCGGCCCTGGCCAGAAAGCCGACCCGCAAGGAGATCAAGCTCGCCAACCAGTTGATGGTGGCCCGCAAGGGGGATGCGATCAGCGCCCTCCAGGACATCTGGTGGGCCGTCCTCAACTCCAACGAGTTCATCATCAACCACTGAAGCGGATTCTTCCCCCCGACGATCGGCTCTGCACCCCGTGACTCCGGGCCTTGATTCACTCCTCCCAACACCTTCTAGTCCCATCCATCCCCAGCCCTTTCCCGAGGAACCCCGCCATGTCCGCCACCAGCCGTTTCATCGACGGGATGAGCCGCCGACACTTCATGAGCCATGTGGCCGGCGCCGCGGCCCTCGCCGCCCCTGCGACGGCGTTCACCAACTCGATCCTCGCCAACGCCGCCGATCTGAAGCGGCGGCACAAGGCGGCCATTCTCCTCTGGATGGGGGGCGGCCCGAGCACCATGGATATCTGGGATCTGAAGCCGGGGGCGCCGACCGGCGGCCCCTTTAAGCCGATCTCCACCAGTGCCGATGGAATCCAGATCTGCGAGCACATGCCGCTGGTGGCGCAGCAGATGCACCACATGTCGCTCGTCCGATCGATGAGCACGCGTGAAGCGGACCACATGCGCGGCCGCTACTACATGCACACCGGCTACGTGCCGAATCCCAATGTCGAGCACCCGAGCTACGGCGCCGTGATCGCCCACGAACTGGCCGATCAGGTTCCCGATCTGGAAATCCCCCCGTTCGTTTCGGTCGGCAGCGGGAGTGTCGGCCCGGGGTTCCTGGGGATGTCGTGGGCGCCGTTCGTTGTCGATGCCAACGGTAACGTCCGCAACCTCGACATGGGGATCGACCCGACCAGGTTATCGCAGCGTTTGGAGATGCTTTCGGCGATCGAGAACAAGTTTATCGGCGAGAAGCGCGGGAACTCGTCCGACGACCACGCCAAGGTTCTTTCCAAGACGATCAAACTCATGACGAGCGACCAGATGGAGTCCTTCAAGGTCATGAAGGAGCCCAAGGATGTTCAGGACCGCTACGGCAACACCGGATTCGGCCGCGGATGCCTGATGGCACGCCGGCTCGTCGAGCAGGGGGTGCCGTTCGTCGAGGTTGATCTCGGCGGCTGGGACAACCATGCCGACATCTTCAAGACGCTCTCCGACACGAAGCTCCCGGAGCTCGACAAGGCGATGGCGGCGCTGGTCTCCGATCTCGCCGAGCGAGGGCTGCTCGACGACACGGCGATCATTTGGATGGGGGAGTTCAGCCGAACTCCGAATATCAACGGCAACGGCGGGCGTGACCACTGGGCGAGGAGTTGGAGCGTTGCCGTCGGTGGAGCCGGATTCAAGCGTGGGGTAGTTGTTGGGGAGACGAGCTCCGATGGCAAAGAGGTGGTGACGGAGCCGTATTCGGCCCAAGACCTCATGGCCAGCGTGCTGAAATCACTCGACATTTCCCTCGAGACGACGTTTACCGCCAAGAACGGCCGGCCGATGAAGATCGCCAATGCCGGCAAGGTGATCAAGGAGTTGTTCGCCTGACCCGTCGCACGGATCGCTCACCGATCAAGCCCCTTCCGGCCGACCGGAGGGGCGGGGACAGCGCTTTGTTCGTCGGTGAGGCGGCGGCCGGCGGCAGTGGCCAGCCAGCAGTCAGCTGCGATCCGGGAGAGGGCAGGGGCCTGTTCCGGAGGAGAAATGGTGGCGTCGCTTCCCTCCCGGGGACGGTTCGCCCAGTCCTCCTCCTCGTGTTGCCGGCGCTCCTTGAGCAGGTGCTCGCGATCTCGGTCGGCTTCACTGACAAGTGGCTGGCGGGAAACCTCCTCGACGGTCCCGCCTACCTCGCGGCGGTCGGCTTGGTGGGCTACGCGCTGGGGTTTCTCCCCGGGCTCTTTGCCGTTCCGGCCGTGGCGGCTACGGCCCTGGTGGCTCGGTGTGTCGGTGGAGGCGATCTCGTCGGTGCCCGTCGGGCCGCCGGTCAGGCGTTCGTCGTCGGCGCCGTGCTGGTCGGGATCGTGGGGATAGCGGCCGCCGTGGGGGGAAGGCGGCTCGTGGCGCTCCTCGGATTACCTGCTGAGAGCTCCGCCCTGGCGATGGAGTACCTCGCGATCGTCATCCCGGCGCTCCCCGCGATGATGATCATCGGCGTCGGGGTAGCGATCCTCCGGGGCTCCGGCGACATGGTGGCGGGATTGGTGTCGATGACGGTCGTGAACCTCGTCAACGCCGGCGCCAGTTACGCCCTGGCGGCCGGAGTCGGCGGGCTGCCACGCCTCGGCTGGCAGGGCTTGGCCTGGGGCACGCTGATCGGCTACGTCTGCGGGGCAATCTGCACGCTGTGGCTCCTCCTTCATCGCGATCGGCAACTGGGGCCCGCCCGCGGCGATCTTGTTCCCGACCGGCAGTGGCTCCGGCGGATCCTCTCGGTGGGGTTGCCGGCAGGGATGGACGCGATCGGCAACGCCGTCTGCCACCTGTGGTTTCTCTCGATCGTCAACCGGCTCGGGGATGTCGACGCCGCCGCCCATGCGGTCGCGATCACGATCGAGTCGCTCGCCTTCCTCCCCGGGAGTGCCTTCGGAATGGCCGCGGCGACCCTCTCCGGCCAGTTCCTGGGGGCCCGGGACGAGCGCCGTGCCCGTCACAGCGTGTGGTTGGCCGCGGCCGGGTGTGTTGGACTGATGTCGGCGATGGGGGGGGTGTTCCTGGTCGCCGCCGATCCGCTCGCGGGCTGGTTCGTGGGGGGCGCCGGCCGACAGCCGGAGGTGGCGGCGCTGACAGCCCGGCTCGTGAGGATCGTCGCTTTCGCCCAGCCCCCGCTGGCGATGCTGATGGTCTTCTCCGGGGGCCTCCGCGGCGCCGGGGCGACCCGTCCGCCGCTCGTGGTGAACTTCCTCGGGCTGATCCTCATCCGCCTGCCGCTGGCGATGCTCCTGGCCTGGCCCGGCGTGCCCCTCCCGGGCGGCGCGACGATCGCGGGATGGGGCTTGGGGGCCGTGGGGGCGTGGTACGCGATGGCGATCGACCTCACCGTCCGCGGTGTGGCGATGGCGCTGATTTTTTCCGGGCGAAGATGGATGCGCACCGGCGCCTGACGGCGGCGGCGATCATCTCCGGGGGTGACATCGGGATTGGCATGGTTCTCAGGCGCGGCGACGATACACTTCAGGCAGTTTCGTCGCCCCCGGCCCGGCATTCCGGTGCCGGACGCCCCCACCCGTCGCTTTACGCACGAGCCCGCCCGCGGAGCCCATCGATGGCAGTGGATCTTGATGTCGAACAGTGGACGACCGCCGACGCCGCAGAACTCTACGAAGTGTCGAGGTGGGGAAATGGCTACTTCTCGGTCGGCCCCAACGGCAACCTGCTCGTCCATCCCGACAAGGATCCGACGAAGAGCATCGACCTGAAGTCGCTCGTCGACCGCCTCCAGGTGCGCGGGATCGATCTCCCCATCCTCCTCCGCTTCGCGGAGATCCTCCAGCACCGCCTCGGTGAGATCCACGGGGCTTTCGCCACCGCGATGAAGGAGGCCGGGTACCGGGGGGATTACTGCTGCGTCTACCCGGTGAAGGTCAACCAGCAGCGGCAGGTCGTCGAGGAGGTGCTCCAGTTCGGCCGCCCCTACCGCTTCGGCCTCGAGGCGGGCAGCAAACCCGAGCTCCTTGCCGTCATCGCCCTGGCCGACAACGACACGCCGATCATCTGCAACGGATTTAAGGATCCGGAGTTCATCGAGACGGTGATGCTCGCGCAGAAGATTGGGCGCAACATCATGCCGGTGGTCGAACGGTTCTCCGAACTTCAGCTGATCCTCGAATACGCCGAAAAGCTCGGCGTCCGCCCGCGGATCGGCATGCGCGTCAAGCTCGCCGCCCGCGGGAGCGGTCGGTGGCAGGCGTCGGGGGGATTCCGCAGCAAGTTTGGGCTGACGGCCGGCGAGCTCCTCCGCGGGCTCGAAGTGCTCTCGGCCCGCGACATGCAGGACTGTTTCCAAATGCTCCACTTCCACCAGGGGAGCCAGATCACGAACATCCGCCACATCAAGGCGGCGCTCACCGAGGCGTCGCGGATGTACACGGAGCTGGTCAAACGGGGCGCCGGGCTGCGCTTCCTCGACGTCGGTGGCGGTCTGGGCGTCGATTACGACGGCTCCCAGACGAACTTCGAATCGAGTGTCAACTACAGCCTCCAGGAGTATGCCAACGACGTCGTCTACCACGTTCAAAACGCCTGCGACGAGGCGGGCGTGCCCCATCCGACGATCATCTCCGAGAGTGGTCGCGCGGTTGTCGCCTACCACAGCATGCTGATCTTCGGCGTGCTCGGGATCTCGGAGCACGGCGGCAACGGCGAGGTGACGGAGCCGGCCGCCGAGGCCGAGCAGCCGCTCCATGACCTCATGGAGACCTACCAAAACCTCAATATTCGCAACCTCCTCGAGAGCTACCACGATGCCCAGCAGGCGCTCGACACGGCGATGAGCCTGTTTGCCAGCGGCTACCTGCCGCTCGATCAGCGATCGGCGATCGAGAATCTCTATTGGTCGATCTCCCGGCGGATCAGCAAGCTCTCGAAGCAACTCGATTTCGTTCCCGAGGAGCTCGAAGGGCTGACGGCCGCGCTCTCCGACACCTACTTCTGCAACTTCTCCCTCTTCCAGTCGATCCCCGACAGCTGGGCGATCAAGCAACTCTTCCCAGTGATGCCGATTCACCGTCTCAACGAGCGCCCGACCCGGGAGGCCGTGCTCGGTGACGTGACGTGCGATTCCGACGGGAAGATCGACCAGTTTATTGACCGCCGCGACGTCAAGCGGACCCTCCCGCTTCACCCCTTGCAGAACGAGCCCTACTACCTCGGGGCGTTTCTCATCGGTGCCTACCAGGAGATCCTCGGCGATCTTCACAACCTGTTCGGCGACACCAACGCCGTTCATGTCAGCACCGACGCCCGGGGGGAGGTCGTCCTCGACGCGGTCATCAAAGGGGATACCGTCCGGGAGGTGCTCGATTACGTCGAGTTCGATTCCGATCAGCTCGTTCAGCGGCTCCGCGACTCGATCGAGCAGGCGGTGCGCGAAGGGCGGATCTGCGATCAGCAGGCGGGGCGATTCCTCCGCTTCTACGAGGAGGGCTTGGGGGGCTACACCTATCTCGAGGAGCCGACCCGCTCCTGAAGCCGCCGGGAAGGCTGCAGGAAGCCGGCCAAGGATCTGGAAAACGGCCTCGCTGCGTTTCGGTGAGGTTGCTAGAGTCCGGTCCAAACACCGGAGTCACCGCAGTGTCACATTTCCGCCGTCGGTCCCCGTGGGTCAGCGCCTTGGCTGCTTTGGCCGCTCTCCTCGGGCTCCACCCGGTCGCTCCGGCCCGCGCCCAGGCCCCGCTCGGAGTGGCCCAGCAGCCTCGCCCGGCGCCTCAACAGCCCCGCCCAGCGCCCCAGCAGCCAGGCGTGGCCCAAGCTCCACAGCCCCGCGTGGCCCAGGCTCCACAGGCTGGCGTGGCCCAAGCTCCACAGGCCGGCAATCGACCCCCGGCGCAGAACGGCGCTCCCCAGCCACGCCCTCCGCAACCGGCCGTGCCGCAACTCTCCCCGGAGGCCGCAGCAGCGCTCGAGCGGCTCCTGACGGCCTGGGAAGCGCGCAACTCCGCCGTGAAGACTTGGTCGTGCGATTTCTACAAGTGGGAATACAACGCCTTCGGGCCGGTCGGCCCCAGTGGCGACCGCCTCGCGTTCGCCGAGAGCACCGGCGAGATCAAGTATGCGATGCCCGACAAGGGGCTGTTCCGCGTCAAGGAATCGAAGCAGTGGAACGCCCAGACGTCGCGTTATGAACAGCGTCCGGGCGATTCGGGCGAGCACTGGGTGTGTAACGGCACGAGCATCTACGAATTCCGCCACGGCGACCGCCAGCTGCGCGAGACGAAACTCCCCCCCGAGATGCGTGGCAAGGCGATCAGCGACGGGCCGCTGCCATTCGTGTTCGGCGCCAAGGCCGACACACTCAAGAAACGCTACGTGATGCGGATCCTCCCGACGCCGGCCGGCGTGACTGATCAGGTCTGGCTCGAGGCCCTGCCCCGGGCGCAAGCCGATGCCGCGAACTTCTCGAAAGTCGAGCTGATCCTCGGGGCCCGTGATCTGATCCCGTTCGCGATCCGCATCTATAAGCCGGGTGGACAGGATCAGGACGTCTACCAGTTCATCCAGACCACGAGTCTCATCGACAAGGGGCTCGATCTGATCCGGGATTTCTCCAAGCCGGTCACGCCGCTGGGCTACACGTTCATCCTCGAGGATGGCAACGCTGCGGCCGCGGCGCAGTCGACATCCCTGCCGGCCGCTCCCCCACGGAATCGCTGAGGCGACCGCCGCGGCGCCACTCGCTCGCCGTTGGATCCCCTCCCGGTATACTCGGGGCCTCCGATCCGGCCCGGCCGGCCCGGGGTGCTTGCCTGCCCGCCCAAGTGGACTCGTGCCCCGATCGGGTTTCGATCTGCCGACGCCGGAGCGGAGGCAACGCAGCCCTCCCGGGGGCGATCGCCTCGGTCGGGAGGTACGGGCCAAAACAGCTTTCGAGGGATCCCATGCCGCTGATTGATCCATCGCACCCGCTCGGGCATCTCCTCCAGCGCGACCGTCGCTACAAACTCGATGCCTACATGTTCGTCCTTGAGGCGTTGTCTTATGCCCAGGAGACGCTCAACCTCGGCGAGGAGCCCCCCGAGGAGGATCTGGAGGCTCGGCCCGTGGAATCGGCGGTGCCGGCCCGCTCCCGGTCGGGAAAGCCGAAACGTCGCCCCGCCGAACGGCACCTGACGGGGCAGCAGCTCTGTGAGGCAGCCCGCCGCTACGCATTGCAGCAGTACGGATTCATGGCCCGGACGGTCCTCGGCACCTGGGGCATCCACAGCACGCGCGATCTCGGTGAGATCGTCTTCAACATGATCGACATCGGGCAGATGAGGAAGACGCGCAAGGACAAGCGGGAAGACTTCCACGACGTCTATGATTTCGACGAGGCGTTCACTCGCGACCTCTCCTTCAGCGTCCCCGACAATGCCTAGGTCGCGATCCGGCAACGGGGCTCTCTGGTGCACCTTTTCCGGGGGACGTTGGGGCATTGCCCCGGCCCGCGATGACAGCCGGTGAGTTGGCCCGCTTGGAGCCGTGATGTGGCAACTTCCCGCCCCGATCCCCGTCCCAAGGCGGGTGCCCCGTCCGCGGCACCGTTGGTCCCCGTTGGCCTCGCTATGGTCGCCCTCGTCGAATCGATCTGGTTGCTGTTCCTGGGATGGATGGCCATCCGCGGTGGATGAGATCGCCGCGTGGGGAGAGAAGCCATGAACACGCTGTTTGACTCGCTGCCCCTCGGAGCAGCGTTCCTCCCGCTCGGGATCTATTTCCTCGTGCTGGGATGGGTGCATCTGCGCCGCCGCCCGCTGGCCATCGCGGGGGTCTGGGACGGCATTCTCCTCGGGGCGAGCCTCCTCGGGCTCGTCACTGTCGGCCCGATCGCGCTGGTGCGTCCGGCCGCCGGTGGCTCGTCGTGGAGCTGGCCGATGCTGATCCTCGGATTCTGTTTGGTCGTCGCCTTGTGTGTGCTCGTCTCCCGTCCCCGGTTGATCATCTACAACATCAGCGTTGAGCAGATCAGGCCCCTGGTGGCCGAGGTGGCGTCTGATCTCGATCCGCAGGCGCGATGGGCCGGCGAGACGGTGGCGCTGCCGACCCGGGGGTTGCAGGTACACCTGGATGGCGACGGCAGCCTCCGCACCGTCAGCCTGATCGGGGTCGGCCGGCGCTCGGCCCACGAGGGGTGGAGCGAGTTCAGCCGCCGGGTCAGCCAGGCCTCGCGCCGGCTCCCGGTCCGCGCCAGCCCCTGGGGGGGCGTGTTCGCCGGGATCGGGGCGGTGCTCGTGCTCCTCGCCTCGTGGAGCATCGCGGCGGCCCTCTACGATCGCCGGGCGCCGCTCGAGCCGACCATCGCCCCCGCCCCCCAGGCGGTCCACTTCGGCCAGCATCCCCCGTCCGTGCAACCCTGACTCCTGCCCCGCGGTGACACCATGACCACCCCGATCGACCTCTCCGCCCACGACATCACCGCGCCGATTTCGATCCGCAACGCGCCGCCTGCCTTCCTCTACGAAGAGGCCGTGACGCGGGAGCGGGCCGGGATCGTCGCCAGTGGGGCGATCGCCATCCGTTCCGGGGCGAAGACGGGGAGGAGCCCGAAGGACAAGCACGTCGTTCGCGACCCTGCCTCGGAGAAGGACGTCTGGTGGGGGCCGGTCAACCATCCGATCGACAACCACACCTTCCTCCTCAACCGCCAGCGGGCCGTTGACTACCTCAACACGCGCGACCGGATCTACGTCTGCGACGGCTTCGCCGGCTGGGATCCCTCCTGCCGTGTCAAGGTCCGCGTGATCTGTGCCCGCGCCTACCACGCGCTCTACATGCACAACATGCTCATCCGCCCCACGGCCGCGGAGCTGGAGCGCTTCGGTCATCCCGATTACGTGATCTACAACGCCGGCCAGTTCCCCGCCAACGTCCTCACCGAGCAGATCGCCAGCAAGACGAGCATTGATCTTTCGCTCGAGCGCCGCGAGCAGGTGATCCTGGGGAGCGAGTATGCCGGCGAGATGAAGAAGGGGGTGTTCACCCTCATGCACTGGCTGCTGCCGGCGCGGGGCATCCTCTCGATGCACTGCTCGGCCAACGAAGGGGCAGGGGGGGATGTCTCGCTGTTCTTCGGGCTTTCGGGCACCGGCAAGACGACCCTCTCCGCCGATCCGGCCCGCCGGCTGATCGGGGACGACGAGCACGGCTGGGGGGACGACGGCGTGTTCAACATCGAGGGGGGCTGCTACGCCAAGTGCATCGGTCTGTCGGCGGCGAAGGAGCCGGAGATCCACGCCGCGATCCGCTTCGGCACGGTGCTCGAAAACGTCGTCTACGACAACCTCTCCCGGGAGGTCGACTTCGAGTCCGCAGCGATCACCGAAAACACCCGGGCGGCCTACCCGATCGAGTTCATCGACAACGCGCTGGTTCCGTGTGTTGCCGGCCACCCCCGCCACTGCATCTTCCTCACCTGCGACGCCTCCGGTGTTCTCCCGCCGGTCAGCCGCCTCTCGCGCGAGCAGGCGATGTATCACTTTCTCTCCGGCTACACCGCCCGGGTCGCGGGGACCGAGATGGGGGTCGTCGAGCCGCAGGTGACGTTCTCAACCTGCTTCAGCGCTGCGTTCCTCGTCCGCCATCCGGCCGTCTATGCCCGGCTCCTGGCGGAGAAGCTCTCTCGCCACGGTGCCCAGGCGTGGCTGGTGAACACGGGCTGGACCGGGGGCGCCTACGGCCAGGGGCAACGCATCGATCTGGCCTCGACCCGGCGGATCATCGACGCCATCCACAGCGGCGCCCTCGACCGGGCGGCGGTGGAGCGCGATCCGGTGTTTGGGCTCGATGCGGTCACCGAGGTGCCGGGGGTTTCCCCGCAGCTCCTCGTTCCGGCCCGGGCGTGGGAAGATCCCCACCTGTGGGAGCGGGCCGCCCGATCGTTGGCGGCCAAGTTCCGTGACAATTTCCTTCCCTATGCTGATCAGGCCGGCGCCGATGTCGTGGCCGCCGGCCCGCAAGGGTAGGCGTGGGTCGCTGGCAGACCGAGGGACGGTCCTTTTTTTGACACGCTTCGCCGATCCCCCCTACCATTTGGGTCTTTGTCTGCCCGTGCCCGGAGCAATGTCGCTCCGTGGTATGTGGTCCATCTCCTGGAGCCAATCGATGAACCTCCGCCGCTTCACCTCCGCTCTCCTCCTCGCTCTCCTTGCCGGCGCGGTCTCCGTTTCGACGGCGCTGGCTGATTCCCCGCTGGTCGGCAAGGTCAAGAAGATCGACGGCACCGAGGTCGATCTGGCCGACTACAAGGGGAAGGTCGTCGTCATCGTCAACGTCGCCAGCCAATGTGGCGCCACGCCCCAGTACGCCGGCCTGCAGAAGCTCTACGACACCTACAAAGACCAGGGCTTCGTGATCCTCGGCTTCCCCGCCAACGAGTTCGGCTCCCAGGAGCCCGGCTCCGATGCGGAGATCTCCAAGTTCTGCAGCTCGAAGTACAACGTCACGTTCGACATGTTCTCGAAGGTCAAAGTGAAGGGTGACGGCCAGTCGCCCCTCTACAAGACGCTCACCACCCAGGCCAAGCCGAACGGCGACGTGAAGTGGAACTTCGAGAAGTTCATCATCGGCAAGGATGGCGCGATCAGCGGCCGCTTCGCCACGGCGGTGAAGCCCGACGACCAGGCCTTCGTGAAGGCGATCGAGGCCGAACTGAAGAAGTGATCGATAGCCGGTCGCTTCCCGTCCGATCCTCGCCCCCCGTCCCCTCCCCGTTTGACGGGGACGGGGGCGCGGGGGAACGGTCATCAGGCGGCCCGTGCCCCGGGACGGTCTTCATGACCGGCATGACCGGCATGACCGACCTCGGATCCGGCGTACCCGCCGATCGTCTTCTTCACCACCCACGACGGCCGCCCCTGGACCTCGCGGTAGGTGCGGATGACGTATTCGCCGACGAGGGCGACGGCGGTGGTTTGGATCGCCCCGACCAGCGCGATCACCGCGGTGATCGTGGCCACAAGCGTGCCGTCCCCGGCGGACATAAGACAGGCCAAGAGCGCGGCCCCCACGGCCAGCGTTGTGAGGAACCCTGCCCCCCACCAGGCGGCCCGCAGGGGCGTATCGGACGAGAGCATGACCGCGTCGAGCGCCAGTCGGAGCAGCTTCCGCGTCGAGTATTTCGTCTCGCCGGCCGAGCGGGCGTGGCGGTCGTACCAGACCGGCTCCTGCCGGAAGCCGGTCCAGGCCACGAGGGAGCGGAGGTAGCGACGCTTCTCCGGCAGGCCACAGACGGCGTCGACCACGGCCCTGTCGAGGAGCTTGAAGTCGCCGGTGTCGACGGGGATCGGATAGGGGACGAGACTGGCGAAGAAGCGGTGGAAGCAACTCGCGGTGACGAGCTTGAACCAGGTTTCCCCTTCGCGCGAGCGCCGCCGGCCATAGGCTACGTCGGCCCCAGACCGCCAGCATTCCACCATCTCGGGGATCACCTCGGGGGGATCCTGGAGATCGGCATCGATGATCACCACCGCATCGCCGCGCGCCTGGGCGAGCCCGGCCGACATTGCCGACTGCTGGCCGAAGTTCCGCGATAGCTCGATGACCGTCGCGCGGGGATCGGCCGCCGCAATCGCCTCGAGGCGCGAGAGCGTCCCGTCGCGGCTGCCGTCGTCGATGTAGAGGATCTCGAAATCCATCCCCGTCGACGGGAGCGCTGCAACGAGCCGTTGATGGGTCGACTCGATCACCTCCTCCTCGTTGTGGCAGGGAATGACAATCGACAGCAGTCCCCGGGAGGCGGGGCGCGCCCCGTTCACCGGGCGGTGCGGGAGGATGT
>JBAWVV010000008.1:0-27819 GCA_037147115.1 Planctomycetia bacterium
GGCAAAGACCAGATTTGCAGACAGCGACTGAGCGACGAGCATCGTTCGACTCCCTAACAAAAGTCATCCATGACCGAACCGGCTGCGGGGCAGCCGGGAAAACCGGTCCACTTGGAAAACCTCCGGTTTTCTCGGGTGCTACGCACTCGCAACCGCCTCGTGCGGTCGGGCCGGCATTTTATCGACAGCCAGCTCACCGAAACGGGGCGGGGCGAAGAAGAGGCTGCCATGCCAGGATTCTAACGCGCCGCCGGACCGGCTGCCCGATGGCGTCGCAGACTCCTCGCGACCTTTTTCATCGGTTCGAGGCGACTCCGCATGGCTTCGGTGCTCCACGAGTCGAGGAACTTTCCCACCGCCGTAGGTCCCGCGTGATCCCAGCAGCGCTGGAAGGGTTCGCTGAGCCGATGAGCCTTAACGCTCTTAAGGTTGGAGCGAAGCAGGTCGGCGAGCTTGGCGGCCTGATGCTCAGTGAGGTTCTCTCGATCGACGATGCCCCAGTGAAACCTGTATTTCACCGAGCCAAGACACGGACTCCCAGGTCGTGGCAACGGCGGCTGCCGTCTCCTTTCACGACAACCGCTTCTCCCAACCTGATGATGGAGGCGGCACGCAATCTCTCGACGATCATGCGGGCGATCCTCGGAATCGGTGGTCCGAGGAGCCTGCAGGGCCTCCTCGCGCTTCTGAAAACCGGCCGGATTCACGTTCGAACGGCTCCTGTCGGCTCTGGATTGCCTGGTGGCGGCGCTGGTCGCGGCCGTGGCGCAGTGGTCGCGAGCCATCGGCGGCTGATGATCAGACGGTCAGAGACTCAAGAAACAACTTTGGCCACGGGCTGCTAAGCCTTTGGTGGGCAACACCTTGCGATTCTCGGCACCGTGGCTCCCGGCGGCCTCCTGCGGTGCTATAATTCGGGGTGGTTTTCGGGCGGGCACCAGCGTCCGCGTTTCGGCGCCTTGAGCATCTGCAAGGGAAACACCATGTCCCCGTTCCACCGTTTGGGTCGCACAACCTTCGCCTGCTTGGGCTTGCTTGCGCTTTCCGCCCCTGCCCGCGGCGATGAGGCGGCCCCCGCTGCCGCCCCGCACCTTTCCTACAACAAAGACGTCCGGCCGCTTCTGGTTGAGCATTGCTTCTCCTGCCACGGGGCCGACAGCGCCTCCCGCAAGGCCGGCCTGCGGCTCGACCAGCGTGACGCGGCGATCGAGTTTGGCGCCTTGGTCCCGGGCGACCCCGATTCCACCACCTTCCTCGACCGCGTCTACTCCGACGATCCCGACGACGTGATGCCCCCGCCGGCCGCGAAGAAGCCGCTGAGCACAGAGCAGAAAGAGATCCTCACGCGGTGGGTGAAGGAAGGGGCCGAGTACGAGCCCCATTGGTCGTTCATCGCGCCGAAGCGGCAAGAACCGCCGGCAGTCAAGCAGGAGGCTTGGGTCCGCAATCCGATCGACCGGTTCGTTCTTCAGCGCCTCGAGGCCGAAGGGCTCGCCCCCGCCCCGGAGGCCGACCGGCGCACGCTCGCCCGTCGCGTTGCCCTCGATCTGACAGGGCTGCCGCCGGAGCCGGCCCTCGTCGAGGCGTTTGTCGCCGACCGCTCTCCCGACGCCTACGAGCAACTCGTCGATCGGCTCCTCTCGAGCCTCGATTGGGGCGAGCACCGGGGGCGCTACTGGCTCGATTATGCCCGGTACGGCGATACCAACGGCATCCACATCGACAACTTCCGCGAGCTGTGGGCCTACCGGCAGTGGGTCGCCAATGCGTTCAACCGCAACATGCCGTTTGACGAGTTCACGATTCTTCAACTCGCCGGCGATCTTGTAAACGCCGAGACGCCGTCACTACCGCGCGAAACCCAGCTCGACAACCAGATTGCTAGCGGCTTCAACCGCTGCAACATCACGACGAGCGAAGGGGGGGCGATCGACGAGGAATACCGGGTCATCTACTGCCGCGACCGGACCGAGACAACGTCCGCGGTGTGGATGGGACTGACGACCGGCTGCGCCGTCTGCCACAACCACAAGTTCGATCCGTTCTCCCAGAAGGAGTTTTACGAGCTGTCGGCGTTCTTCAACAACACGACCCAGCCGGCGATGGATGGCAACGTTCACGACACGCCGCCGATCGTGCCGGTGCCGAAGCCGGATGATCTCCCCCGCTTCACGCAGCTCGAGCAGGAGCTCCCCGCCGCCCGCGCCGCCGTCGAGGCCCGGAAGGGCTCGGCGAAGCCGGAGTTCGATGCCTGGATCACCGCCGCGAGTCCCGACACCGTCCGCACGCTCCTTCCCCAAGACACGCCAACTGCGGAGCTCGCGCTTTCCGAAGGGCAGGGGAGCGTCACAAAGGTGAAGCTCGCCGGCGCTGACAGCGACCTCGCCCTCACTCCCGAGACGACCTGGCAGGCCGGCCCTCCGGGCATGCAGGGGCTCCTCCTCAATGGCAAGGCGGCCGAGCTGCCGAGCCTCGGCGACTTCGAGCAGGATCAGGGCTTCAGCCTCTCCTTCTGGGTCCGCCCGCCGGCTAATGACACCGCCTACGCCGTCGTCGCCCGGATGGACGTCGCCCAGGCCCACCGCGGCTGGGATGCCTGGATCCAGAGCCGGCGCCTCGGCATGCACATGGTTCATGCCTGGCCCGACGACGCGATGAAGGTCTCGGCCAAAGACCAGCTCCCCGCCGACGCCTGGACGCAGGTGGCGATCACCTATGACGGCTCGGGCCGCCCCGAGGGAATCAAGGTCTTCTACAACGGCAAGCTCCAAGGCTTGAATATCGAGACGAACGCCTTCAAGAAGAACACGATCAAGAATCAGGTGCCGTTCACGATCGGCAGCCGGTCGCCCGGCACCCCGGCCCACGCCTGCGGCTTGGCGGGGCTTTCCGTGTGGGGCCGGACGCTTGCCGACGGCGAGATCGAAGGGCTCGCTCGTGGCCAGGCGCTCGCCGACATTGTCCGCCTCGATCCGGCCGCCCGCCCCGCCGCAGCCGGCCCGCTCTACGACTGGTGGCTCAGCACCGCCGACGAGCCCTTCAAGGCCGCCACGGCCCGGGCCGCGACCCTCGACGCGGAGCAGGCGGAGATCCGCCGCCGCGGCACGGTGGCCCATGTCATGAACGAGAAGCCGGAGATGGCGAAGGCCTTCGTGCTTTCCCGCGGCGAATACGACAAGCGTTTGGACGAGGTCCAGCCCAACACTCCCGCCGTCCTCCCCGGCTTCCCCGAGGGGGCGCCGCGCAACCGTCTCGGCTTGGCCCGTTGGCTCCTCCTGGCCGATCACCCCCTCACCAGCCGAACGACGGTCAACCGTTTCTGGCAGGAAGTATTCGGCACCGGCCTCGTCCGCTCGAGCGCCGATTTCGGCGTCTCGGGTGAGCTCCCCAGCCATCCGGAGCTGCTCGACTGGCTGGCGGTGGAGTTCCGCGAGACCGGCTGGAACTTGAAGCGGCTCTTCAAGCTCATGGTGACCAGTGCCGCCTACCGGCAGTCGGCCGCCACCACCCCCGACAAGCTCGTCAAGGACAACGCCAACCGGCTCCTCTCGCGTGGGCCGCGCTTCCGGATGGATGCCGAGATGGTGCGCGATTATGCCCTCGCCGCCAGCGGCCTCCTTGTCCGCCAGATCGGCGGCCCGAGCGTCAAGCCCTACCAGCCCGACGGCGTTTGGGAAGCGGTTTCCATGGGGGGCAACACGAACTCCTACAAGCGTGACTCCGGGGAGAATCTCTACCGCAAGAGCATGTACTGGTTCTGGAAGCGGACGGCGCCGCCGGCGTCGATGGAGATCTTCAACGCCCCGTCGCGGGAGACCTGCACGATCCGCCGCGAGCGCACCAACACCCCACTCCAGGCACTCGTCACGCTCAACGATCCGCAGTTTGTCGAAGCCGCCCGGGCCCTCGCCGACCGGGCCTGGGAGATCGGCGGCCAGACCGACGACGCGCGGATCGATTTCCTCGCCAGGCGTCTCGTGGCCCGCCCGCTTTCGCCCCAGGAAATGCCGATCGTGAAGCAATCGCTCGCCGACCTCCAGGCCTACTACGGCGCTCACACGGAAGAGGCGAAGCAGCTGATCACGATTGGCGACTCGAAGCCCCGCCTCCCCGACCCGGCGCAGCTTGCCGCCTGGACGATGCTCACGAACGAACTGATGAACCTCGACGAAGTCCTCTGTAAATAAACAAACCCGTTGCCGCTCGCGGAATCTTCTCCGGGTTCCTGAGAAAGGTTCCTGAAAAGGGTTCCGTTCGATCCTCAATCGCCTCCCGTTGGCCCATAGGAGACTTCTCCATGAACCCGCTCCCTTCCGACCTCACGGCGCTTGGACAAAATCTCACGCGCCGCCGGTTCTTTGAGCGCGGTAGCCATCTCCTCGGCGGGGCGGCGCTGGCCTCGCTCATGGGGGAGAGCCTGGCCCGTGGCGATGCCGGAGGAGCGGCGGTCGTGGGGAATGACGGTGTGGCAAGAGTGCCCGGTGCGCACGGCCCCCACTTCGCCCCGAAGGCGAAGAACGTCATCTACCTGCACATGGTCGGCGGGCCGCCGCAGATGGACATCTACGACTACAAGCCGGTGATGAACGACTGGTTCGACAAGGATCTCCCCGAGAGCATCCGCAACGGCCAGCGGCTCACGACCATGACATCTGGGCAGACCCGCTTCCCGATCGCGCCGTCGCGGTTCAAGTTTGCGCAGCATGGCAAGAGCGGGATGTGGGTCAGCGAGCTGCTTCCCCACACGGCGAGCATGGCCGACGAGATGTGCTTCATCCGCAGCATGCACACCGAGGCGATCAACCACGAGCCGGCAATCACCTACATGCAGACCGGCAACCAACTCAACGGCCGCCCCTGCCTGGGGTCGTGGGCCAGCTACGGTCTCGGCTCGCTCAATCAAGACCTCCCCACGTTCGTCGTCCTCGTCGCCAAGCCGACCAACACCGAACAGGTGCAGGCGATCGGCGCCCGGCTGTGGTCGAGTGGCTATCTCCCTGGTGAATACGCCGGCGTGAGCTTCCGCTCCGCGGGCGATCCGATCCTCTACATCAACAATCCCTCGGGAGTTTCCCCCGAGGTGCGCCGCAAGACGCTCGACGGCCTCCAGGCCCTCAACCAGCGGACGCTCGACCAGATCGGCGATCCGGAGACGCGCACGCGCATCGCGCAGTACGAGATGGCGTTCCGGATGCAGTCGAGCGTGCCCGATCTGACGAATCTCGCCACAGAGCCGGAGAGCACGTTCGCCCTCTATGGCGAAGAGGCGAAGAAGCCGGGGTCATTTGCCAACAGCGTGCTGATGGCCCGGCGGATGGTGGAGCGCGGCGTGCGCTTCGTGCAGATCTATCTCAACAACTGGGACACCCACGCCAACGTCGCCGTCCGGCTGCCGATGCAGTGCAAGGACATCGACCAGGCCTGCCACGGCCTCGTCCAGGATCTCAAAAGCCGCGGCCTCCTCGACTCGACGCTCATCATCTGGGGCGGGGAGTTCGGCCGGACGATCTATTCCCAAGGGGGCGTGTCGCGCGAGAACTACGGCCGCGACCACCATCCGCGCTGCTTCACGATGTGGATGGCCGGCGGCGGGTCCCGTGGCGGCCAGGCCTACGGCGAGACCGACGACTTCTCCTACAACATCGTCAAGGATCCGGTTCACATCCGCGACTTCCATGCGACGGTGCTGCAGCTGCTCGGCTTCGACCACGAGCGCTTCACCTACCGCCACCTCGGGCTCGACTTCAAGCTCACCGGCGTCGATCAGGCCCGCGTGATCCCCGAACTGATGGCGTGAGCCGGCGGGGCTGCCTGCGGGGCCGCCTGCTAAGAGGAGCCGGGGCGGGCCATCGCTTCTGGTGCCATTCCAAGCGGCTGGCTACAATTAAAGCTTTGTGGCCTTTTCTTGAATAACGTCCTTCGGTATTCAAGTTTCGCACCATGGCTCGCAGAGTCAGCGGCATCTATCGGACGACGACAACAGCCGGGGAGAAGGTGCGCGCCTTCGTGCCGACGCCGCTTCCGCCCGAGCCAGCGATCCTCCTCGACCCGTCGCGACAGAAGCGGCTCGAAAAGGCGACCGTCGCTCTCGGCCGGCTCGACGGGATCTCGGTCCTGCTCCCTGATCCGCACCTGTTTCTCTATTCCTACGTCCGCCGGGAGGCCGTCCTCTCCTCCCAGATCGAGGGGACTCAATCCTCGCTCTCCGATCTGCTGCTCTTCGAATTGGCTGATGCCCCGGGAGCGCCCTACGACGACGTCGTGGAGGTCTCGAATTACGTTGCCGCGCTTCAGCACGGCATGGCACGGCTGCGTGGGGGGTTTCCGCTCTCGAATCGGCTGCTGCGCGAGATTCACGGTCGTCTCATGCAATCGGGGCGGGGAAGCGAGAAGTCTCCAGGGGAATACCGCACGAGCCAGAACTGGATCGGAGGCACACGCCCTGGCAACGCCCACTACGTGCCCCCTCCACCGCACGAGGTGGGCGATTGCATGGCTGCCCTGGAGCGGTTCCTCCACGACGATCAGACACCGGTGCTTGTGAAGGCGGGCTTGGTGCATGTGCAATTTGAATCCATCCATCCCTTTCTCGACGGCAACGGGAGGCTGGGGCGGTTACTGATCGCCCTGGTGCTCCAGCAGGGCGGTTTGCTCAGTGAGCCGCTTCTCTATCTCTCGCTCCATTTCAAGCAGCACCGTCGTCTCTACTACGATCTCCTCGATCGCGTCCGCTCCGACGGGGACTGGGAGGCGTGGCTCGATTTTTTCCTCGATGGAGTCGCCAACACCGCCGCGAGCGCCGTGACGACGGCCCATCGGCTGGTCGCGCTGTTTGAGGCCGACAATCAACGCGTCGCGCAGGCCGGCCGAGGCGCGGCCAGTGCGTCGCGGGTCCTTGCGGCGCTCCGTGCCCGCCCGGTGCTTTCGATCATTCATCTCCGCGACGGCCACGGAATGACGTTTCCCACCGCCTCCAAGGCGATGGATACCCTGATCGAGTTGGGGATCGCGAAGGAGCTGACCGGCAAGCCCCGCAATCGGGTGTTTTCCTACGCGGCGTATCTCGCGGCACTCCAAGAAGGGGGAGAGCCGCTGTGAGCGGCGACGCGCAGTTCGGCCGGTTCAAACGCCCTCTTTCCAGCCGACTGGACGCGGGCCCCCCTTCGAGCCTCTCCCAGCTATAATGATGCCCGTGTACCTCCCCTGCCGGGATTCAGGGGTGGATCGATCGTGAACTTTGGGGGATCACCATGCGCGATGGCGCCAATGCGGTTGGATGGCGAAGATTCGGCATCGCGGCTGTGGCCGGCATCAGCCTGACAGGGATCGCGTGGCTGGCCGGCCGGGTGACCACGGCCGCCGACGAGACTCCGCCAGCGGCCTCTCCCGAAGACGCCGCAGCCAAGGCCGCCGCCGAGAAAGCGGCCAAGGAAGCCGCTGCCAAGAACGAGCGCGAGGCGGCCTTCCGCACCGCCCGCGAACTGCTCACGCCCGAGCCGCGCCCGGCCCGTTCGGCCCTTCCCCAAAGCAGCCTGCCGCTGCAACTGCTCGACGGCGAGCGGGTGGCGCTGCGCGGGAACCCGACCGCCGAGCGGATGAACCTCTTCGGGCAGTTTGAAACGCTCCTCCACCAGCGCTTTCCCGACAAGCATCTGGTCGTCCGCAACTTCGCCCGACCGGCCGACGAGGTGGCCAATCGGCAGCGCGGGGGCGACTACACGGCGCTCGACGATCCGCTGGCGGCTTTTGGCGCCGACACCTTCCTCCTCTTTTTCGGCTTCAATGAGGCGTTTGCGGGCCCGGAAGGGGTGGCGGAGTTCCGCGCCAACTACGAGAAACTGCTCGATGACCTCGCCCGCCGCTATCCGCGCGACGACACTGGCGCTCCCCCTCGCTTCGTGATCGTCTCGCCGATCGCTGTCGAGCCCTCCGGCGATCCGCTCCTCCCCGATGCCGCCGCGCAGAACGCCACCCTCGCTCTCTATCGCGACGCCGCCCGCGACGTGGCCAAGGCCCGGGGCATCGCCTTTGTCGATCTCCTCGCCGAAACCGAGCGGGGCTTCACCGCCACCCCCGGGCTGCAGTTCACGATCAATGGCTGCCATGTGAATGCCGCCGGCGATGCGCTCGTGGGAAACCTCCTCGACCGGCTGCTCTTCGCAGGGGCCGGCCAGGCGCCGGTCACACCCCTGACGAAGGATCGCTTCGAGAAGCTCCGGGCCGCCGTCGTCGATAAGTCGTGGATCCATCTCCAGGACTACCGGATGATCAACGGCTGGTACGTGTATGGTGGCCGCCGCACGTTCGACACCGAGACCTTCCCCCGCGAATACGCCAAGCTGCGGCGGATGGCGGCGGTCCGCGATGCCTATGTGTGGGATCTTGTCGCCGGCCGGACGGTGCCCCCGACGCCCGACGACTCGGCCACCGGTGACCTGCTCACCCCGCCGACACGGTTCGGCGTTCCCGGCCAGGGCTACAGCGAAAACCAGACTGGTGGTCCGGTGATCGTGCCGCCGGCCGACCTGATCAAGTCGTGCACGCTCCCCCCCGGCTTCGAGATGAAGCTGTTCGCGGATGAATCGCGCTTTCCCGAGCTCGCCAAGCCGGTGCAACTGTCGTTCGATGGCCAGGGCCGGCTGTGGGTCAGCACGATGCCGAGCTATCCGCAGTGGCAGCCGGGCGATCCGCGCCCCCAAGACAAGCTCGTGATCCTCGAAGACACCAACGGCGACGGCACGGCCGACAAGAGCACGGTGTTTTATGACCGGCTCCACTGCCCCACCGGCTTCGCCTTTTATAACGGCGGCGTCCTCGTGGTCGACCAGCCACGGATCCTCTGGCTCAAGGATGGCGATGGCGACAGCCGGGTCACCCCCGGCAACCCCGCCGACAGCATCGTCCATGTCCTCGATGGCTGGGCGACGGAAGACACGCACCATACCGTCGGCGCTTTTGAATCCAGCCCCGCCGGGCTCGTCCACATGCTCGAAGGGGTGGCGATGAGCACCACCGTCGAGACGCCGTGGGGCCCGTTTCGCAACTCCGGTTCCGCCGGTGCCTACGTCCTCGATCCCCGCACCTGGCAGATCAGCCACTTCGTCACCGCGGGCTACGGAAATCCCTGGTGCTATGTGTTCGATCAGTGGGGGCAGGGCTTCTGCGGCGACGGCACCGGTGCCAACCAACACTGGGACACGCCGCTTTCGGGCAAGCAATACCGGGGCCGCAAGGGGATGAACCCGGTCTTCGACGTGGAGGGGATGCGGCCAGTGGTGGGGAGCGAGTTCCTCCACACGCGGCAGTTTCCTGACGACGTCCAGGGGCAGTTTCTCTACGCCTGCGTCATCAACACCAACGGCATGCCGCGCTGGACCTTCTCCGACGACGGCGCCGGCTTCAAGGGGGTGCGCGTCCGGCACGACCCGGCCGACCCGAAGACGGCCTTCGATCTGATCAAGAGTACCGACAAGCACTTCCGCCCTGTCGATCCACAGATCGGGCCCGACGGCGCGCTGTGGTTTGGCGACTGGGCCAATCCGCTCATCGGCCACATGCAGTACAGCCAGCGCGATCCAAACCGCGACCATGTCCATGGCCGCATCTATCGCCTTTTCTACGCCGACAAGCCGCTGCTCGAGCCCGAGACGCAGGTCGGGCAACCGTTGGCTGTGGTTCTCGATCAGCTCAAATCCCCGGAATGGCGAACGCGCTGCCGGGCCCGCGATCACCTCCAGGCCCTCCCAGCGGCCGAGGTGCTCCCCGCCGCCACCGCCTGGTTTGAAGCCAACGCCAACGACCCCGCCGCTGAGCGGCTGGCGTGCGAAGTGCTGTGGCTGCAGCAGAGTTTTCATGCCGTCGACAGCGCGTTGCTCCAGAAATTGCTCGAGACGGCCACGCCCGAGGCCCGCGCCGCGGCCACCCACGTGCTCTCCGACGAGCGCCTCCGGGTAGAGGAGGCCGAGAGCTTGCTCGTGGCGCAATCGCTCGATCCCCATCCGCGCGTTCGGACCGAAGCCCTCCGCGGCTTGAGCTTCTTCCCGACGGCGACGGCGATGGCCGCGGTCGTAGCCGCGGCCAATGCCGATCCCTCCGATCGATTCCTGGCCTACACGGCCGATGCGGCAGTGGGGGCGAATGTCGACGTGTGGCGTGGCCAACATCTCAAGGGAGAATTGGCCGCCAAGGATTCACCCGCAGCGGGGATGCTCGACAGCGTGATCGCGCTGGACAAGAAGGCTGCCGAGGTGGTCCCCTACCTGCAGATCCTCCTGGGCAGGGAGCCAACTCCTGAGGAGCAGCGCTCCAAGGCGATCCAGGCGATCGCCGACGTGCAGGGGGGCGATGCCGGCAACGGTCAGGCCGTCTTCCGCCGGCTGTGCATCAGCTGCCACAAGATCGGGGATGTGGGGGCAGATTTCGGCCCCGAGATGTCGAAGGTGGGGGAGCGGTTGACCGGCCCGAAGCTGGTCCAGTCGATCATCGATCCCAACGCCGACATCGCCGAGAAGTACCTCTCGACGTCGGTGCTCACCCACGAAGGGACGAGCATCACAGGCTTGGTCGTCAGCGAGACGCCCGAGACGCTCGTGATCTTCGACGGCAAGGAGCAGAAGTCGATTCCGGTGGATCAGATCGACGAGCGGACGGTCCTGCGCCAAAGCAGCATGCCGGAAGGGCTGGCTGGAACGCTCTCGCCGACCGAGTTTCTCGATGTTGTTGAATACATGCGCCAGCTGAAGTAACAGGGGCGCTGCGGCAGTAACCGGAGCGCTGCGGCGGGCTTCCTGTTGGCTGTTTGAAGTGGTCCGATTGCCGTCTGCTCTCCAGTTTTTTCCGCTCGATCTTATGGAGCATCTGTGATGTCTGCACTGATTCGTGTGGTTTTTGTGTTCCTGCTGGCGGCGGCGTTCCTCGCTCCCCCGGCCCGGGCCGCCGGCAGGCTCGAGATCCGCGAAGGAGACCACATCTGCATCATCGGCGGCGGCGTCGCCGACGCCATGCAGCACACCGGCTGGCTCGAAACGCTGCTCCACTCCCGCTTTCCCGACAAGCGGCTCGTGATCCGCAACCTCGCCTACGACGGCGACGAGGTCGATCCCGCCAAGCGACTCCGCTCGGCCGATTTCGGCACACCGGATCAATGGCTTGCCGGCGCCGCGCCGATCCCCAATCCGGGCGGCCTGAAGACGAAGGACTTCGTCCGCGAAAACCGCTTCGAGCTCACCAACACCCGCGCCGACGTGATCTTCACCTTCTTCGGGGCCAACGAAGCCCACGCCGGCCCCGCCGGCCTGCAGGCCTTCAAGACCGAGGTCGAGAAGTTCCTCGAGCACACCCTCGCGCAAAAATACAACGCGGTTTCCGCGCCGCGCGTGGTGATGTTCTCGCCGATCGTCCATGAGAATCTCGACCGGGCGCACTGGCCCGACGGCAAGGCTCACAACGCCAACATCGCCCTCTATGCCAAGGCGATGGAGGAGGTTTGCAAGGCGGAGGGGGTGACCTATGTCGACCTCTTCACCCCGTCGCGCGAAGCCTGCGAGAAGATCAAAGAGCCGCTCACCAGCGACGGCATCCACCCCAATCCCCGCGGCGATCGCGAGATCTCCCGGATCATCGACGAATCGCTGTTCGGTGCCGCGCCGGCCCGCGATCCCAACAGCCTCGAGCGGCTCCAGAAAGCCGTCGCCGATAAGAACTTCCACTGGTTCAACCGCTATCGCGTCACCGACGGCTACTCCACCTACGGCGGCCGGGCGTGGCTGAAGTTTGTCGATGATCAAACGAACTATGAAATCGGCCAGCGCGAGCTCGATTACCTCGACGTCATGACCACCAATCGCGACAAGCGGATCTGGGCCACGGCCGCCACACTCGGCAATGCCAACGCCCCGCTTCCCAAGGTCGAGGAATCGGGTCTCCCGGAGTTCATTCCGGTGATCACCAACAAGCCGGGCCCGCTGCCCGGCGGCAAGCATGAGTTCCTCTCTGGCAAGGATTCGATTGGGAAGATGACGGTCCACTCCGGGATGAAGGTCGAACTCGTCGCCGACGAGGAGATGTTCCCGGAGCTGATCAACCCGGTGCAGATGGCCTTCGACACGAAGGGACGTCTGTGGGTCGCCGCCTGGCCGACCTACCCGCACTGGCGGCCCGACGAGCCGATGAACGACAAGCTGCTGATTCTTGAGGACACCAACGGCGACGGCCGCACCGACAAGATCAAGACCTTCGCCGGTGATCTCCACAACCCGACCGGCTTCGAGTTCTGGGGGAAGGGCGTGATCGTCGCGCAGGGCCCCGACATCCTGTATCTCGAGGACACCGACGGCGACGACGATTACGACATCAAGACGCGAATCATCGGCGGCCTCGACACCGCCGACACCCACCACACCGCCAATAGCTTCACGTTTGATCCGTCGGGGTCGGTCTACTTCCAGGAAGGGACCTTCCACCACTCTCAAGGTGAGACGCCGTGGGGCCCCCCGGTGCGCGTCGCCAATGGCGCGGTCTTCAAGTATGAGCCGCGGACTGGGAAGTTCGCCCTCTACACCTCCTATGGCTTCGCCAACCCCCACGGCCACGCCTTCAATGCCTGGGGCGATGACATCGTCGTCGACGGCACAGGCTCCGTTCCCTACTGGGGCTCGGTCTTCTCGACGCGACTCAATGGGATGGACAAGCACGGTGGCGCCCCGAGTGTTTACAACCAGCGCACCCGCCCCTGCCCGGGGATTGAGTTCCTCTCGAGCCCCCACTTCCCGGCCGACCTCCAGGGGAATCTCCTCGTCGGCAACGTGATCGGCTTCCAGGGAATCCTCCAATACAAGTTCGCCAAGGGGGACGGCAGCTATCCCGAGGCAACCGAAGTCGAGCCGATCATCTCGTCGAGCGACCCGAACTTCCGCCCCGCCGATCTCGAGATGGGGCCCGACGGCGCCATCTACTTCACCGATTGGCAAAACCCGATCATCGGCCACATGCAGCACAACCTCCGCGACCCCAGCCGCGACCGGATCCACGGCCGCGTCTACCGGGTGGTGATGGACGGCAAGCCGGTGGCCAAGCCGGTGCCGATCGGGGGCCGCCCGGTTGCCGAGCTCGTCAAGCTCCTCGCCGATCCGATCGACCGGGTGCGCTATCGGGCCAAGCTCGAGCTCGACGGCCGCCCCGAGGCGGAGGTCGTGCCGGCGGTGACGGCTTGGATCGCGAAGCTCGATCCGAAGTCGCCGTCCTTCGAGCACAATCGGCTCGAAGGGCTGTGGGCACTGCGCCACTTCGATCAGGTGCCGCTGGCGCTTCTCGAGCAAGTTTTGACCAGCCCCGACGCCCGTTCGCGGGCTGCCGCGATGCGCGTCGTGGCGGGAGTTGCCGATCGGGCGCCGAAGGCCCTCGAGTGGGTCGTGCGCGGCGCCGGTGACGACAGCCCGCGCGTCCGCCTTGAAGCCGTCCGCACGGCGAGCTATCTGAAGAACCCTGCCGCGATCGAGGCCCTCGCTGTGGCGGGCGACTTCCCCGCCGATCGGCACATGGATTACGTCAACAAGGAATCGGCCCGGGTCCTCGAGCCAGAGTTCCGCTCGGCGCGCGAGGCGAAGGAGCTGATTGCCTTCTCGACCGACGCCGGCAGGCGGTTCCTCTACCGGTCGCTCTCCAACGACGAGCTGGCCGCCGAGCCGCGCTCGCCGGTGGTGTTCCGCGAGATGCTGTTGCGGCCAGGGCTCGACGAACGGCTCCGTCAGGAAGCGATCGAGGGGCTTGCCGCGGCCGACACCAAGAGCATCGTCCGCGTTGCCGTCGATGCCTTGAGCGCGCTCGACGCCCGCGAGGGGGCCGTCGATTCGGCCACCGTGTTCGATCTGATCCGGGTGCTGCTCTCGCGGCCCGCCAGCGAGCTGGCCGAGCTGCGGGGCGACATGGAGCGGATGGCGACCTCCGCTCGGCGGCCGCAGCTGCGCCGAATTGGCTATGTGGCGCTGACGGCGATTGACGCCCTCGGCGGCGGTGATCCGAGCGCGAAGGTGTGGGAGCTGGCCAAGGCGGAGCCGCGCCGGCTCGTTGACCTGGTCGAGGCTCTGCCACTGGTGAGCGATCCGGGCGTACGCACGAGCCTCTATGACCGCGTTCTCCCGCTCGTCGACGGCTTGCCGGGAGCGGCCGCCGTGAAGCCGGGGACGGTCGGCCGGTTCGTCCGCGTCGAGCTTCCCGGGAAACAGCGGACGCTGACGCTTGCCGAAGTGGAGATCTACGCTGGCAACGACAATCTCGCCCGCGCTGGCAAGGCGACCCAGATCAACGTCGCCGCCGGCGGCGAGCCGGGCCGGGCGATCGACGGCAACACCGACCCCGAATATGGCAAGAACAGCCAGACCCACACGCAAGAAGGAATCGAGAACCCGTGGTGGGAGGTCGATCTCGGCAGCCCGAAGGGGATCGACCGGATCGTCGTCTTTAATCGGGGCGACGGCCTCGCCGGGCGCCTTAAGGATTTCAAGCTCTCGATCCTCGATGGCGAGCGCCAGGAAGTCTTCAAGGTGGAAAACCAGCCGGCCCCTGAAGCGTCCGCGGAAATCGCGGTTTCCAGCGAGGAAGCCCGACTGACGGCCGCCGTCCGCCGGGCTGCGTTTGGGGCGCTGGCCGGCGTCCGCGGCCGCGAGAACGAGGTGTTCGAGCGGATCGCGCCGTTTGTCATCAACGGGGAGGATCGTGATGCGGCCATCGCGGCCCTCGAGAAGATCCCGGTTGCGCAGTGGCCCGCCGCGCAGGCGGCGCCGATGCTCGACGCCCTCCTGGAATCGATGCGGACAGCGACCGTCGAGCAGCGCTCGAGCGATGCCGGCCTTGCTGCCTGGCAATTCGCCGAGAATCTCACGACGCTCCTCCCGGCGGCCGAAGGGAAGGCGCGGCGTGCAGAGCTCGCCGATCTCGGGGTGCGCGTCGTCCGCATCGGCACGGTCTACGAGCGGATGAACTACGACAAGGAGACGATTGCCGTTCAGGCGGGCAAGCCGGTGTTGTTCGTCCTCCAGAACTCCGACGTCATGCCCCACAACTTCGTGGTCGCCAAGCCAGGCACGATGCAGGCCCTCGGTGAGATTGCGGAGAAGCTCTCCCAGGAGGCGTCGTTTGCCAAGCGGGCCTTCGTGCCGGAGTCGGCCGATGTCCTCGTGGCAAGCACGCTCCTCCAGCCGCAGGCCTCCCAGAAGCTCACCTTCAATGCCCCGACGGAGCCTGGCGTCTATCCGTACGTCTGCACCTATCCTGGCCACTGGCGGCGGATGTACGGGGCGATGTATGTCGTCGATGATCTCGAGGGGTATCTGGCCGATCCGGCGGCCTACCTCGCCGCCCATCCCCTCCCCATCAAGGACGACCTCCTCAAGGACCGTCGCCCGCGCACCGAGTGGACGCTGGCCGACCTCGAAGGGAGCGTGAACGGGATGGAGAAGGGACGGTCGTTCGTCCATGGTCGCGAGCTGTTCCGAACGACGAGTTGTGTCTCCTGCCACAAGCTCGGCGAGGCGGGGAACCAGTTCGGCCCAGAGCTTGCCAAGCTCGACGCCAAGATGGACGCGCTCGAGATCACGAAGCACATCCTCGACCCGTCGCTGCGAATCGAGGAGAAGTACCGCTCGACGACGATCGTCACGGATGACGGCCGCCGGCTCACCGGCCTCGTGGTCGCCGACACCCCAGAGGAGCTGGCGCTCGTGGAGAACCCCGTCGCCACTGCCGAGCCTGTCCGGATCAAGAAGACCGACATTGAGGAGCGGGTGACATCCGTGGTGTCGATCATGCCCAAGGGGCTCCTCGACAAGCTGACGCGCGACGAGGTCCTCGATCTCGTTGCCTACGTGACGGCGCGGGGAGAGGAATCGAGCGCGCTGTTCAGTCCCGACGGCTGCCCGCATCACTCCGATGCAGCGCCGTCAGCAGGGAAGTGATCGACGTCGCGGTCTTGATGTCCGGCCGGTGACGGGGAGCCTGTTCCCCGTCACCAGCATCTCTTCCAGGGAAGGAGCTGATCCGCTGATGGATTCCGAAACGGAAAGCCCGGGTTCGCGGGTTCGCGCGCTCGACGCGGTCGAGCGGCGCGTTCTGGGGGTGCTCATCGAGAAGGGAAAGACGACGCCGGAGGCCTATCCGCTCTCCCTCAACGCGATCGTCACCGGCTGCAACCAGAAGAGCAACCGCGACCCGCTCATGAACGTCGACGAGGATCAGGTCGGGCGGGCTCTCGAAACGCTCCGGGCCGCCGGTGTCGTGGCCGAGATCTACGGCAGCGGCCGCGTCCCCCGCTACCGTCACTACGGCTATGAGTGGTTCGGTGGCATTGAGAAGGAGGAGCTCTCGATCCTGGCCGAGCTCCTGCTGCGGGGCGAACAGAGCGAAGGGGATCTGCGCGGCCGTGCCAGCCGGATGGACCCGATCGCCGATCTCCAGATCCTCCGCACCAAGCTCGATGGCCTCGCGGAGCGCGGGCTGATCATCTGGCTCTCCCCCCCCGGCCGCGGCCGGGTGCTGACGCACGGACTTCTCCCGGAGGAGAAGCTCGAGAAGGTCCGTACCAAGCTCGGCGTGGCCGGGCAGTCGTTTCCCGCCGGAGCCTCCGAGCCGGTGCCAGCGGCGACCGGCGGATTCGATGACGACCAGGAAGATGACGAAGATGACGACGCCGACGCCGTGACGGTGCCCCGTCCGGCAGCGTCTGTGGCTGCGCCCCCATCCGCTCCCTCGATCGCACTTGCGCCGCTTATCGAGAAGATTGCCACCCTCGAAGGGGAAGTGGCGGCGCTGCGGTCTCGTCTCGACGCCCTCGAATCGGCCCTCGGCAACTGACCCCGATCCGTCGTTCAGCAGGAGTCTCCTCATGCACCGCCAGATTCTCTCCCTCGCCATTCTTCTCCTGGCGCTCGCCACCGGCCCGCTCCAGGCCAATGACTGGCCCCATTGGCGCGGGCCCCTCGGCAATGGTGTCTCCCTCGACGCCACGCCGCCGGTGGAGTTCAGCCCGACGAACAATCTTCTTTGGAAGGTGGAGATCCCCGGCCGCGGATCGTCGTCGCCAGTGGTCCAAGGGGATCGTGTCTTCGTGACTGCCGCCGTGCCGGTGGCCGGCAGCAACGACATCTTCGAGTTCCGCGTTCTCTGTTTCGACCGGGCAACGGGGAAGGAGCGGTGGTCAAAGACGGCCGTCACGGCAAAGCCCCACGAAGGCACCCATCAGACCAACGGCTTCGCCTCCGCCTCCCCCTGCACCGATGGCGAGCGGGTCTACGCCCACTTCGGGTCGCGCGGGCTCTTCTGCTACACCCTCGACGGCGCGCCGGTGTGGAACCGCGATTTCGGTGACATGAAGGTCCGCAACGGTTTCGGCGAGGGGAGCTCCCCGACAGTCCACGGCGATCTCGTCCTCGTCCCCTGGGATCACGAGGGGCCGTCGATGCTCTTCGCCGTCGACGCGCGGACGGGGAAAACCGTGTGGGAGACACCGCGCGACGAGCCGACCGGGTGGTGCACGCCGCTGGTGACCGTCGACAAAGCGGGGCGGAAGCAGGTCGTGATGAACGGGCAAAACGCGGCCCGGGGCTACGACTTCGCGACGGGCAAAGAGCTGTGGCGCTGCGCCGGGCAGACGCAGCGCCCGTGTGCCTCGGCCGTGGCCGACGACGGCGTCACCTGGGTGACCAGCGGCTTCCGCGGCGCCTTCCTCGGCGCCTTCGATCTCGCCGGGAGTGGGGATCTCGAAGGAGGGAAGAGCGTTCTCTGGACACGCTCCAAAGACACCCCCGACGTCGCCTCACCCCTCCTCTCCGATGGCCGACTCTGGTTTTACAAGGAAAAGTCGGGGCTCCTCACCTGCGTCGATGCCGTCACGGGCAAGCCATTGTGGGAGACAGCGCGGGTCGAGGGGGTGAACAATATCTACGCCTCGCCGATCGCGGCCGGGGGGCACGTCTACCTCACCGACCGGCGCGGCACGATCGCGGTCGTTGCGGACGCACCAGTGTTGAAGGTCATCGCCACAAACGACATGGGGGAGGGCGTCGATGCCACCCCCGCGGCGGCGGGCAACCAGCTCTTCGTCCGTGGCGAGCGGCACCTTTTTTGCTTGGGGAGCCGATGACGGCTGACGGCCCACGTTCCGTCTCGCCCCTGAACCTTCCCTGATTCAAAAATGCCGCCTTCGCCGGGAGCCACGATCGGCCTGCCGTTTCACCCCCCCGGGCGGAGCGAGGGCCGCAGAATCCCCAGTTCGAAGCCGAGCGCTACCGCTTGGGCCCGATCGGCGGCCCCGAGCGCGGCCAGGATCGCCGACACATGGGCCCGCGCCGTGCGCTCGGAGATCCCGAGGAGCGCGGCGATCTCGTCGTTGGAATAGCCCTGTCGGACGAGCCCGAGCACCTCCACCTCGCGCTGCGATAGCGGGCCTTGCCTGGTACCAAGCGCCGACGCAGGGGGATCGATCACGCCCCCGGCATGCACCGTGCGGATCGCCGCCGCCAGCGCCTCGTGATGGATGGTCTTCACGAGATAGCCGCGGGCACCGGCCATCATCGCCATCCCGATGTCCTCGGGGGCCTGCGAGGAGGTGAGCATGATGACGCGGGCCGCGGGAAACTCCCCCAACAGGCGTCGGAGCGTGTCGATGCCGTCCATCCGCTCCATGCTGACATCGAGGAGCACGATGTCGGGGGTGTGCTCACGGTAAAGATCGAGCGCCGAGAGGCCGTTTTCGGCCTGGGCGACCACCGCGAACCCATGGCTCAACGTGAGCACGCTTGAGAGCCCCACCCGCATCACCGGATGGTCGTCGACGAGCATCACGCGGATCTCGGGGCTTCCACCGGAAGTGTTCACGGACTGAACTCCCCGAAAAGGATTCCGACGGGCGGGTCATCGGGGATTCCGGGCAGCATCCCAGGGATGCCCCCTTCACTCCACCGATGACCCGCCGCGCGGAAAACGCCCCGTTGACCGACGGTGAACCTGCTTACGACCACCGTCCGTCCGATCATGGCCTCCGGTACGACGGCCGCGCGGGACGCCGAACACTCGACCAAGAACCGGAACGCTTTCCTTTGCGTGGCACACACCGTGCGCCACATCCTGCCATCGGATTTGACCGTGTCCCGGGGCGGGCTTCCTGCCGACGGCCCCCGGCACACGGGTGGGGTAGCCCGATGACTCTTCTTGTTTATCCTCGAAAGCGTCGCGAATCCATTGGCGGATCGGCCAATCGGGGGCGGAAAAATATTGCCCACTCGGGTAGCGTCGCCTGCCATCCGACCGCGGCGGGGCTGCTTCAGTTCCGGGGCGGCGGCGTGGACCGGACCGGATCGGTCTGGCCATCGAGCTGGCCGTCATAGTCGCGCCGCATGACGGTCGCCTCCACGACGGTCCCCTCCCCGGGTCGGCTCGTGACCGTGAACGTCCCGCCGAGCCGTTCGGCCCGTTCGCGCATCCCCTGGAGACCAAAATGCCCTTCGTTGGCCCCGCGCTGCTTCCCGACAACGAATCCGCGGCCGTTGTCGCTCACCCGCAGGTGGATCCGACCGTCTCCCCGATCGTCGACGAGGTCGAGATCGATGGTGCTCGGGGCGCCGTGCCGGAGGGCGTTGTGAACCGCCTCCTGGCCGATGAGGAGGAGATGTCCGGCGACAAACTCGGGGAGGTCGCCGAAGGCTCCCTCGACACCGACCGCTATCTTCACGTCCCGTCCAGCGCCGATCCGGACGACGAGGTCGCGCAGCGCCTCGCCGAGCGACTTCCCGCCGAGCGACAGGCTCCGCATCGCCCACACCGCCCCCTGCACCTCGCCGGCGGCATAACTGACCATCCGCCGGGCCACGTCGACATGCCGCTTTGTTTCGTCGCTTGTGCCTCCCCCGCCGGTCAGGCAGGCATCGAGCTGATACCCGATCCCGCCAATCGTCTGCTGGAGGGTGTCGTGGAGATTGGCCGCCAGACGCGTCCGTTCCCGCAGCGTCGCCTCAAACTCCACCGCCGCGTCGCGGCGCGAGCGCATCTCGGCGGCCAGCAGCCGCTGCTGCGCCGCCAATTGCCGCCGCAGCAACGCCACCCACCCCAGCGCCGTCGTCAGGATCATCACGGTGGCGACAAGCCCCGCCAGAAGCCGGGCCGGGGTCCACCACGGAGGGGTCTTGAGGATGCGAAGATCGTCGGCCGACCGCACCATGAGTCGGACGCGCTGCGGAGCCCCTCCTGCCGGTGACTCAAGCGACACCCCCCAATCGATCGCCGCCACCCCGGTCACCTCGAGGACCGTCCCGGGAGCCAGCGATTCAAAAGGGGCAAACGAGGCTTCATCCGCCTCGACATTGACGATCGTCTCCGCCGACCGGAGCACCAACATCCCCCCAGTCACCGTCGGTTGGGCCTGGATGAGCTGGCCTGTGGTGCGGATGAGGCAGCCTTCGTAGTCCCCCGGCGCGGCCTGGATGTCACCGGCGGCGGAGGCGGCGTTGACCCGGAGGATCGATTCCGGGGTCACCATGAATGGCTGCGGGGCCCCGCTCTGGCCGATCTTCCGCACCGCGGCACTGCGGATCGACGCCACATGCCCCGAGCGATCGACAAATCCTGCCACCTCGACCTGATCGCCGGGGAGAAACGGCTCGTCGGCCCCTTCCGCCTCGGCGCCGATCCGCACCGTCACCCCGTGGTGGCCGTTTTGAAGATGGAGCGTGCGGCCGGGAAGTGCATGGATCACCGAACCGAACGTCTGGATCCGATGCCCGCCGCCGAACGAGGGCCGGTAGCCACCGATCGACTCAAGCGGCACGGCCGACCTGCTGAACGTCACGCCCTCTGACACGACCATGAACCACTCGGCCCGATCGACCTTCACCCACGGCCGCAGTGCCTCCCCCCGCGTGTTGCTGACCGTTTTCGCTGGCCCCGCCACGATCACGACCGCATCGACAAGCGCTTGGAGATCGGGGCCGGGCACCCCGGACGCGACGACCGCGGCGGGAATCTCGGCAATAAACAACCTCCCAGCCGTCTCCAGTTCGAGGAGGACGCGCTCCCCATCGTGCCAGGCCTGCTGCACGATCCCCTCGACCTCGACCAAGCGGCCATGATCGCTCCCGGCAAGGAAGGCCTCGGGATCACACCGCTGCGGCCGGGGAAGCTCGCGGTGGCCGCGGCTCTCGAGACGGAAAGCGCTCACGATCGGCGCATAGTCCCCCGGCCCGACCCGGCCTGTGATCTCGACTTCGTCCCCGACCGCGATCGCCTCTGCGGATTCGGTTCCTCCGGCCCCGAGATCGACCACGATTCCACCACCGTCATCCTCGACAATCAGTTCGCGAAGGGCCAGATCGATGTGAATCACCGTTCCCCGCACCGTCACCTCCGGCCGCGTCTCAAGCGCCGTCGGGGTGAGTGTCGTCACCGCGGCAATCGGCTCGCTCTCGCCCGCAAAGGCTGTCGCGAGGAACACCGCCACGGCCTGGATGAAAAGGGGAGCGATCATTCCCCCATTATGGCCCTCCGCCCTTCCTCATGGGGGCACGCCCCGCCCTCGGGGGATCGAGATCACATCTGCCGTAAGAGTCAATTGGCCGATCCGCCAATCGAGCCCCCAAACCTCTGCTTCTTACGATGATTTTCCCTCGCTTTTGACTGGGTTAAAAAGCTTCTAGTCGCAATTACTTTCGGAATCTGTGGCTAGCAGGGTGCCCTGCTTTTTGCCACAGCAGGCTCGCAAAGCACGCAACCCTAGATATTTTTCTTCGAGGAGCAAGCAGGAACATGAGACGGGTCATGGTGATGGCGGTATTGGCGGCAGCGATCGTGGCCACCGCAGCGACCGAGTCGGAGGCGGCCGGGCTCTTCAATCGGGGAGGGAGCGGCGGGATTCTCGCCCGCCTCAACAAGCCGCTCGTCCCGCCGCAGCCCGGCCTGCCGACGGTCAGCCCACTGGGGCTGATCTCGCCCCGCATGAGCAATGCCGTGCTCATCTTTCAGAAGGGTGGCTTCACAACCCCGGCCGGCCGACTGGCCGCCCTCGGCGTCGTGTCGCCCCGCATCAGCCCTGCTGTCGCTCTGGTGCGAACACCGCCGGCGACTCAAACCGCCAAGCTCAACTACGGTCTCTCGATCCTCTCGCCCCGCGTGGCGACACTCTTAGGCCTCTTTAAAGCCGCCCGGACGCTTCCGACCGGCTTCGGCGTTCGCTGACCGCCGATTTGAGGCACTCTCCCCCGCCCGCCAATAAAAAAACCCCTCCCGGATGCGTGAGCACCCGGGAGGGGCTTAGAGTCTGCCTGTCCAGGGCGGCCCCGGAGGGCTCCCCTTGGATCATGCAACCTTGGGCATCATTGAACCGCAACGACCGGCGACTTGACCGTCTTGGCGGCAGCACCAACGCCAAACGTCACCTGGGCGAAGACCGTCGTCGGCACCACGGCCAGGGCCTTGGCGGTCCTGAAGGTGAAGGCCCGCGTCCCGGCGAAGAGACCGGGGGTCGTGGCCACCGTGCCGAGGAGCACCGGCGGAGCCAGCGGAGTGGCACCGGGGGCGAAGATCTGCACGTTCACCACGGCGGTCCCGGCGAGCGTCAGCGGCAGGCCCGAGATACCACCGCGGACATTGATCACACCACCGGGGGAGGCGACGCGCTCGATGCCGATGTTGAGCCCGACCGCGTTGGTCGCGATTCCGATCGCCTCGACTGACATGCAATAGAACGTGCTCGTCCCATCGTTGGCCGGATAGCCGACGACGAGGGCCGCTGTACCCGGAATCGCAGTTGCCGGGGCGATCGGCAGACCGAGGTCGTTCATGAGCACGCCGAGCGGCAGGCGGGCATCGGTGTTGAGGACGCACGGGGTGCCGTTCACCGAAATGCTGCCACCGACGGTCCCGAGGGTGTTGGCGGTGACCACGCCGGCGATCGACGCGATCCCGGGGCGGATGTCGATGCTACCGACCGTGACCACACCGAGAGCCGACGTCGCACCGGTAGCCTTGATAACGCTCCCGACGAACCCCGCCTGCGTCCGCCCCGGGAACGGGGCCGGGTTGAGCAGATTGGCATAGGTCGGGCCGGTGCCGAAGCCGGTGACAATCGGGGCATTGGGAGCGGCCTTGAGACCGAGAACCGTGCCGCCGACGGTGACATTCACACCACCGAGGCCGTCAGACGCGATTACGTTCGCGTTCCCTTCGATTCCAAACAAGAACTGAGCTGAGGCGGGGGTCGCCGAGACGACTGCCGCAAGGGCACCGAGTGCCAGAGAGTAGATCATGGAACGGGACATTGGGATCCTTTCGAAAGGGATTGAAACAAACGCGTCGAACCACACACGCCAGCCACGATGCATTTCATGCTGTGACGTGCCGACCTCAAGCTCCCCCGATTCCTTCCCCGCAAAGGGAAGGTCACGACGGGCCCTGTCGGTCGATGACGCAAGGTAACACGTCTGAAACGATTTACCACCCTTTACTTTTCTTAGTACCTTGACAGTTACTTCCTTGCTATCTCGTCATAACATCCGCATTTACGGCGACAACCGCTCCTGAGTGCTTCTCCGTCTAACTTTTTCGTTACCACGCCCCGCCGTCGTCAGGCCACTTTGTGGCCCCATGGCCGATGTCGGTGCTCGTGTGATCAACTCCACTTCGTGTTCTCTATGCCGCTTCATGTCGGCAGCGCTGGCAAGGAACCCACGAACAGCTCAGGGCCGCTCGACAGTCGGCCGATCATCCACGCCGACATCTCGCCCGCGGCAACAAAAAAACCTCCCGGTCACCGCAGTGACGGGAGGTCTCTTGGTTGGAGTTTGGATCGCGTGCCGACGGAACCTGTCAGAAAACAGGCACCACGTCTGACGAGATCGTCGTCGTGCCGACCGTCACACGGACAAACGCCGTCTTCGGTGGCACACTGAAGGTCTTCGCCGTGCGGAACGAAAAGACCCGAGTTCCCACGAGCGCTCCCGGATTCGAGGCGGCGATCCCGAGCAGAATCGGCGGGGCCTTCGGCGTGGCCCCGGAGACGTAGACGTTGACATTCACGACCGCCGTCCGCGCCAGCGTGAGTGGGAGCCCGGAGATGCCGCCAACGACCTCGACCAACCCGGCATTGATACCTCCCCGCTTGAAGCGGGCTGTCACGATCCCCACCTGGAGGCCGGGTGTCGCCGCCGGGAGGCCGATCGCCTGGATCGAGTAGCAATAGAGAAGATTCGATCCATCGGTGCTCTGATACCCTTCCGCTGCCGCCTGGATCCCGCGGACGGCCAAGGCGGGGTTGATCGGCAGACCGAGGTCGTTTGTGAGCCGGCCAAGCGGGAGCCGGGGGTCCGTGTTGAGGACACAAGCGGCGCCGTTGACCGAAATCTTCCCCCCGGGCTTCCCGAGGGTGTTGGCGGTGATCGCGCCGACCTGCTCCCCGACGAGCGGCTGGATATCGACGATCGCCGGCACGAGCAGTCCGTCGGTGCTGATGCTGCCGAGCATCGAAAGGACGCAGCCGTGAATCCCCGGCTCCACGAGACCTGGAAATGGTGTCGGGTCGAGCATATCGACGTAGTTGTCGATGCCGGTGAAGACCGGCATGCGCGGCGCCGCCTGGAGATTGAAGACCGTTCCGCCGGCACCAACGAGCACCCCACCGGCGCCATTGGAGACGACCGACGTCACCACGCCGCTGGAGGTGGCAGGAAATTGGGCCGACGCGCTCGTCGTCAGAACAACCGCCACGAGGGCACTACCGGTCATGGAGAGCAATAGGGAACGAATCATGGACTCACTATCCTTTCAAATCCCAAAAGATCACCGTAGGAACTCACTCGAACCAAGCTCGCTCCATCAAGACTGCAACCAGAGATTTGCCACAAACGCCACGGCGTCCATGTTTTGGGAGCGCAGTTGGACGACGTAGGTGTGCCCCTTCGTGACGCTGATTCGCCCGGAGTTCGTGGCGTCGCTTCTCGGCCGGAGGTCGAGAAGCGAACGAGAGGCCGCCGTATCCTCAATCTCGAGCTCCGCATACAGCCCCGAGGCGTCCTTGGCCACGCTCACGGCGAGGGTGCCGTTGGCGGCAGCTGAGAAGGCGAAATATTGCTTGTCGGCCCGGCTCCCCGAGGTGCCGAGGATCGTGGCGGTGCCGTCAGCACCGAACCGGATCGCTCCGGCCGAGGCGGCCGCGGTGCCCTCGCCCGATTGACTCCCGCCGCCGCTGGGAAGGTTGTCGCCAGCATCCTCGGAGCCTTCATCGAGGAGCGCCTGATCGTCGAAATTGTCGTCGTTGCCGCCGCCTCCCCAAATCTTGTCATTTCCGTCGTTGCCGTCGAGTTGATCGTCGCCGGCATCGCCGTAGAGCGAGTCATCCCCCGGGCCCCCGATCATCTGATCATCGCCGAGACCACCATGGATGACATCGTTGCCGAAGCCGCCGTCGACTTCGTCGATGCCGGCGCCACCGTACTCGACGTCGTCCCCCGCCTCGCCGTCGACGTTGTCATCCCCGGCGCCGCCGTCGAGCCAGTCGCTGCCAGGGCCGCCGAGGAGATGATCGATACCATCCCCGCCGTTGAGGATGTCGTTTCCCTCGTCGCCGTCGAGAACGTCGACATTCGGCCCGCCGTCGAGTGTGTCGTTGCCGGCTCCGCCCCAGAGCTTGTCATCCCCCTGGCTGCCGACGAGCTTGTCGTCGCCGGTGCCGCCGTAGAGTTGGTCATCCCCCTTGCCCCCGCCGACGTAGTCGTTGCCGGCGCCGCCGTCGAGGAGATCTCCATCGTCGCCGCCGCTCAAGGTGTCGTCGCCGAGGCCGCCGAGAAGCGTGTCGATCCCGGGGCCGCCTCCGAGCGTGTCATTGCCCGAACCGCTGTCGAGGGTGTCGTCGCCGCTGCCGCCGGTGAGCGTGTCATCGCCGGCCCCACCGGAGAGCTGGTCGTTTCCGTCTCCGCCGATGAGCTGATCCTTCCCGTCGCCCCCGATGAGCGTGTCGGATCCCTTCCCGCCGTCCACCTTGCTCGCGATGCCAGAGTTATTCGTAAACGAATCATCCCCACCGAGGGCGGTGAAATCGATCCTCTTGACGGCCGCGGCATTGAAAAGCTTGTGATAGGTCGCTGACGGTGTCTTCAGATCGGCGACGACCTTTGCCCCTTGAATCGAGATCGTTGCGACGTCGTCTCGCTCCGTTCCCAGAAGCGAGAGCACACCCTGCTTGGCATCGAAGCTGATCCCGGCCGCAAAAACGATCCGCCCCTCGAGCAGCTCGACCCCCAAACGCGATTCGACCCGCACGTGCGATTCCACACGTGGGCGCGCCCCACAACGGAATCGCCCGGGAACCGTACGCCGATTAAAGAGGCCCATGACCAATGCTCCTTCCTCGCGAGCAGGCCGCGAGGGTGTGGCTGATGGAAGTCATCTCGATGCATTCCTGGCCAGGAGCTTATCGATGCCAGCGCTCAACACGAAACGCCCATCGCCTTGCTTTGTCACAAGGCTTCGCTTGGTGCCGAGCGCAACACCCTTCCTGTCTAAGTTGTTACCACGAAACCGAGCGATTCCTTTCAGCAGCGCAAGGCACACGTTCGTCCCGCAGCGATTCGGATCGCTCGATCAGACTCCTGCGAGAAGCTGTCTGTCTGTTTACTTTTCAGCGGCTCATCCTTTCAGACCGGCCATGTTGATCACGGTCGCGTTATCTTTCCGCGCGATAAAGCCAAGCGAACTTGAATTGCCTTCAGGATTGGCTCGGCTCGCTCGCAGGCTCGCTACAACGTCGGGTATCGAAAGACGTCGGCGGCGTTTCGTCGACCTCCCCTTCGATCGTCGTTCGTCGCTGCCCGCCCCCACTTCACGAGCGACGAGAGAGTCTCCATGCCACCACGACACTATTCCAACGGCCGTGCGATCCATCAGGGTGGCCTGATCCGGATGATCGTCGGCTCGGCGATCCTTGTGACCGCTGGCATCGCCGTGGTCGCCGGATCCCGCGGAGCGGTGGGGCAATTCCCCGGATTCGGCGGAGGCGCTTTTCCGGAAGGGGGATTCATCGCCCGGTTCGGCCTCGTTCAAGCGCCCCCTCCACTGCGCGCCGATCCCGCCATCGATCCCAGCAGCTTGAGGGCCGAGGCAAAGTATTTCCGCCTCAACTCGCTCAAAACCGTCGCCGTGCCGATCCCCAGCGACATCGGCCTGTACATCAAGGATCAGCGCGCCGCGATCGCCCTCGGGAAGGCTTTTTTCTGGGAGCAGCAAGTCGGCAGCGACGGGATGGCGTGCGCGAGCTGCCATTTCCATGCCGGCGCGGACCGGCGGACGAAGCACCAGATCTCGCCGGGAATCCTCGGTGGCAATGGGAAGTTCGATCCCCTCCCCTCGGGCACAGCCAGCGGCGGCGTCAACTACCAGCTCAAGCGGGAAGACTTCCCCCTCCACCAAAAGCTCGACGCCACAAAGCATTACCTCGGCACCAACGTCAAGCTCGACAGCGACGACGTGGTCTCCTCGGCTGGTGTGCTCAATGTCACGCTCACGAATCTCGGGCCCCAGGCAGTCAAGCCGCCGAAGCGGAAGGCCCCGACGATGGATGTGGCGACGATTCGCGCTCTGGTCGCCAGTGGCGAGATCCCCTCGTCGGACGGCCAGGAAGTGATCGTCCCTAATCCCGCGACACCGAAACGGACGACGTTGCCGGAGGTTTTGAAGGCCGCTGAAATCGATCCCCTCGGCTTCAATGCCCTGGTCAAGGGGGCTTCACTCAACGTCCGTCGCAACGAGCCACGCAACACGCCGACGACGATCAACGCGATCTTCACCCAC
>JBAWVV010000009.1:0-27749 GCA_037147115.1 Planctomycetia bacterium
GATCTCCCCACCCGAGGTGCTGCATGCGTCCCCGCGTCCCCGCCCGCACGATCCCGGCCGAACCGCAGTTCCACGGGGAGCCGAACTTCGCTCCCACGCACAGCGCAATCCCGGCGACCTCTCCGACGACACGCGTCCGCCCGCGCCCGGCGGCAGCTGGGGAAGGGAGCGCCTCGACACCGACATCGATTGGCACAGAGGGGATGTTCGTCCCCACCGGGTATGAGCCGGGGTACGCCTATCCGCTCCTCGTCTGGCTGCCCGACGCGCGTCGGCCTGGATTCGATCTGGGACGGACGATGAGCCGCGTCAGTCTCCGCAATCACGTGGCCGTGGAACCGCGCCGCCCTGACAGCCCGAACGCCGACGTCGAGGCGCTCGTCTGGCAGGCGATCGATCGGGTCCGCGACCGGGTCTCGATTCATCCGCGGCGAATCTTTCTCGTCGGCCAGGGGAGCGGTGGCACTGAGGCATTCCGGATCGCCTGCCGCCATGCCAGCGCATTCGCCGGCGTCGTCTCGATCGGGGGTCCCTTCCCGCTCCACGAAGGCCTGTTCGGACGCCTTGAGGAGGTCCGTCGGCTGCCGATGCTGTTGTGCTGCCATCGCCAGGCGCCCGCCGAGGTCGTCGGCCCGACCGACCCGACCCTGCGCTTGTTCCATGCCGCCGGGGCGATGCTCGCGATGCGGATCTATCCGGGTCGCAACGATCTTTCGAAGACGATTCTCGCCGACGTGAACCGCTGGCTGATGGACGAGATTTGCGGCACCTCCGCTTCCCGACCGGCTCCCTGCGGATCCTGACCCGCCGACAGCGGCGCGTCGGTCCGGTGCGGCGCCGACCGGTACTCCCTCGACCCGACTCCCCGGCCAAGGAAGGCAGGGAGAGGGCAACGATTCGATCGCGACAGGCAGATTTTTCAAACGCGGCCATGAGGTTCGCGGAACCGATCACGGCTGGCACGGATGCCAGGAGGATCCTTCGATGACGAGCCATCCCCGCCGCGCCGCCGGTCCCCGGTTCCCTCCCACCGGGGTGCGAATCCTCCCGTTGACGAGGGGCAGCACGCGAGGCTGCGGCCCGACGGTCTCTCCCTACGATCTCCTTGCCGACCTCGCCGCCACGGTCGACGTCGCCCCCGGCGGCGGGGAGCCTGCCGCGCCGGTCTGCCTCACGCTCGACGTCCCGATCGATCTGGTGATCGCCGCTGAGCGGGGCCCGGTCCGTCGCCTCTTCGCCCCGCTCCTCGAGCGTGCCCTTGCCGCCGCGGGGCGCCGGATCGGAGCGGGGCCATCGCCGCGCGAGGTCCTTGTGACCGCCGTCGGCTTTCCCGATCGGATCGAGATCGAGTTCGCCGATTCTGGCCCCGGATTGACGCATCGAGAGCGCAACTCGCTTCCGCCCCGGGGCACTCCGGCCACCGCTCCACACGAACCGACCGATGCCCTCCTCGATGACCTCCGCCACCTTGTCGTGGCCCTCGGGGGATCGATCTCGGCCATGGATTGTCCCGAAGGGGGCAGCGCCGTGACGCTCTGCCTGCCGACCCGCCCGGCCGCGCTCCGACGGGCGGCGTAGTCCTCCCACTTCCGTCCCCCCAACGAAGAGCACGCATGGACCCCCACCTCCCCACCCCGCGCCGCAGTCGCGTCGGTATCGTGACCCCGGCGCAGATCGTAGCGCTCGGTCTGGTGGCTGCTTCAGTCGGCTGGGCTGCCTGGCTGCTGCAGGAGCGCCCGAGCGCCGACGAAGTAGCGCTCCTCGAGGACACCACCCTGACGGCGCCCCAGTTGGCAGCCGTCGAGGCAGCGCTCGACCGAGCCAAGCTCACCGACTACCGCACCGCGGAGGGAACGGTCTGGGTTCCCCGGTCGCGCCAGGGGGCCTACAAGCGCGCGGTCGTCGATGCCGACGCGATCCCGAAGCCGTGGGGAACACGGTTTCATGAAGCGATCGCTTCGGGGGGCGTCTGGACCTCCACCTCGGCCCGGACCGTATCGTTGAAAGTCGCTCTCCAGGACGAGCTCTCGCAGGTCCTCTGTTCGATGCCGGGCATCGATCGGGCCGCCGTGCTCTACGACGTCGAGGAGCGTTCTGGATTCCAACAAGAACCGTGCAAAACCGCCAGCGTCGGGATCCGCACCACCCCCGGCGCGGAGCTCGACGCGGTCCGCGCCCATGGCATCCGGGTGCTCGTCGCCTCGTCGATCGCCGGACTCGATCCGGACCAGGTAGCCGTCACCGATCTCGCCACAGGGAGGGTGTTCGCCGGCGCGCTCGAGGATCCCGCCGCCAGCGCCACGGTGGCTCCGGAGCTGGTCCGTCGGTTCGCCCACGAGACTTGCTTGGCCGGCAAGATCCGCCAAACACTGGGGTTCGTCCGTGGGGTGATCGTCGATGTCGCCATCGACACCGCTTCCCTCTCCCCCGATACGGTCACCCCCGCGCCCGCCGATCCGTCCGCGCCCCATGTCGCCGCCGCCGCCAACGCCCCCGCCGAACTCCTCCCGCCGGCACCGCCGGCGGCGCGCACGCCGGTCGCGCCCGGGCCCCCATCCGGGCAAAATCGTTTCCCAGACACCGGCCTGGAGATCCCGGGCATCGTCCACGTCACCGTCTCGATCCCCGATAGCTATCTTGCCGCCGCGATCGAGGCCTCGAAGGGACGGCTGCGGCGAACGGCGCCAGCCGCTTCCGACCCCAGCCTCGACGCCGATACCGAGGCGGAGCGGCGCGAGATCGAACGACTGCGGGAAATGGTCGGCCGGTCCCTCCCCTCACTCGTCAGCCCCGAACGCCTCCGCGTCCTCGTGACGAGCTACCCGACCACTGCTCCGGACGTGGCCGAGCGCCACTCCACGGCTGGCGAAGGGCTTCCCGCGGAGTCGGCCAACCGGGCCCCCGGGGTGGAGGATCCGCTCCTTGCGGACGGAGGCCATCGATCGTCGTCTCCGGCAGTGCCGCCGTTGCCGCGGGAGGTCTGGCTCGCCGCCACGAGCGTCTTGGTCGGCCTGCTGGCCGGGTTCCTGTGGTGGGCCGGAAGCCGGGACGGCGGGGTGGCGGAGTCTGCCCACGCCGACTGGAATGGACTGGCCGGCGACGATCGCGCCGACGACGAGCGGAGGCTGGCTGCATGACGTCGACCCCGGCCCGATCGGCGCCCGCCGCCGCGCCAGCCCCGCTTCTCCGCGCCCTGCCGCTGGCGGCCGGACTGATGGTCTGCCTCGGATCGGCATGGGCCGTCTTCTGCTGCACCGCGACCGCGGCCCCTTCCGAGCCGATCGCTACCGCCACGTCGGCGGCCGAGGCGGCCGCTGCCGAAGTGCCCGTCATGCCGGCCCGCCTCCTCGAGCCGGGCGTTCCGGAGGCCATCCCGATCGGAGCGATCGCCATCGGCACCGGGGCCACCGCGGCCGATCCTGCCGGCTCCGGGCGAGGGGCCCCGGCACTCGATCTCCGCATCACTGCCTTCCTCGCCGCCCTCCTCGCCGCCGTGCTCTGTCTGAAGTGGAGCGGTCGCAGGCCGGTGCCACGGCCGCCGGCGGAGGTGTTCGCCGTCCTCGGCGAGGCCTCCCTCGGGGGGCAGCATGTGGCCCGGATCGTCCGCTTCGGCCCCAAGACGATCCTCGTCGGCGTCTCCGGCACGACGTGCACGGCGCTGGCAGAGATCGATGATCCCGACATCACCGACTCGATCACTGCCGCCTGCCACCCCCGGGCCGTGTCGGGTGCCGACCGCATTCCGCCGCGCCCCGGTCTGCCGCTGCGGATCCGGACTGCTGCCCGGGCATTCGTCGGGATCGCGATCCTCCTGGTGGCGGCTCTTCCTGCAGCGCTGACCCGCGCGGACGACGCCCCCGCGACTCCCTCCCCGATCGCGCCGTCATTTGTCCCGGAAGGGCCCTCCCCACCGGCCATCGTCGCGATGGCCGACGCCCGCCCGGCGACCGAGATCGCCGCGCTGCCGGCGTGGAGCGACGTCACCACCCGGGCCCTCGGTCCGCGCTCCATCGACGGGATCCTCTCGGCGGTGATTCTGTTCGGCGTGGCGAGCATCGCCCCGGCCATTCTCCTCATGACGACGTCGTTCGTGCGGATGTCGGTCGTGCTGTCGCTCGTTCGACAGGGGCTCGGCACCCAGGGCCTTCCCTCGAACCAGATCGTGACCTCGCTGGCGCTGTTCCTCTCCCTCCTGGTGATGTGGCCGGTCTGGACGTCGGCGTACCGCGAGGGGGTCCAACCGCTCCAGGATGGCCAGATCGATCTCAACACCGCCTTCGAACGCGGGTCGGTGCCGGTCCGCCGCTGGATGGCAGGACAGATCGAGCATGCCGGCAACCGCCAGACGATGCTCCTCTTCCTCTCCCGTCATCCCTCGGCACCGCGCGAGGTCCGCAGCTACGACGATGTTCCGCTCGAGACCCTCCTGCCGGCGTTCCTCGTCAGCGAATTGAAAACGGCATTCTCAATCGGCGTCCGACTCCTCCTCCCGTTCCTCGTGCTCGATCTCCTCGTCGCCACCCTGCTCGCCTCGACCGGCTTGGGGATGGTGTCGCCGGCAACGGTCTCCCTGCCACTCAAACTGATCGTCTTCGTGATGGCCGACGGCTGGACGCTCGTGGTCCAGTCCCTCCTCGACGGCGTGCGGACGGCCGCCTGAACGGCCGATGACCGAAGGACCCCGCTCCCGTCACAGAGGCCTCCCGTGGTCGACACCGAGTTCGCCGAACTTCTCCGCCATGCCCTCCTGGCCGCGATGCATGTCGGCGCTCCAGTCCTCGTCGTGGCGTTCGTCGTCAGTGCGGTGACCGGGCTGCTCCAGGCGGCGACCGGGATCCACGAGACGGCCGTCGGGCTGCTGCCGCGGCTCCTCGCCGTCGGGTTGACGCTCGTGGCGACCCTCCCTTGGATGCTCGAACGGATGGTCGACCTGTTCCGCGCGGCCGCCGGAGCCCCGTGACGACATGGATGCCCCCACGGCGCTCGCCACCGTCCTCCAGAATCCCACCGGGCCGGCCCTGCTCGTGGCCGCCGGTCTGCTCGCCCGGGTGACCCTGGCCTTCGAGACCTGCGCCCATGGCCTTCTCCCGACCGTCGACTTGAAAACGCGCCTCGCCCTCGGCCTCATCGTCACCCTCGCCGCCCTGCCGACGGCGCTGGTCGCCTCCCCGCTGGCGTCGGCCGGAATCGGGCTCACGTTGGCCCTCGGTGTGATCGCGGGGGAAGCCTGCTTGGGCCTTTGCCTGGGGCTGGCGGTGGCGGCTGCCGTCAGCGCTGTCGCCTGGGCCGGAGAGCTGCTCGGCAGCATCGCCGGGCTCGCCTGGGAGGATGGCGAGGAGGATGGAGCGGCCGGTTCGCCGGCGGGGATCGCCCGACTGGCCCGGTGGCTCGCCGTGGGGGGATTCCTGGCGGCGGGCGGGCTCGATGTCGTCCTCGTCTCGCTCACCGACGGGGTCCGCTCGATGCCGATCGGGTTCCTCGCCGGGAGCGCGATGCCCTGGCCAGCGATCGAGGCCTGGGCGCTGCGGATGCCCGCGCTGGCGTTCGGCCTGGCGGTGTCGCTGGCGGTGCCCACCGTAGCCGCGGTGCTCGTCTTCCAACTGGCCGCCGCGATCGCCCTCCGGACGGCCTCGTGCGACCCCGGTCCCGGGTTTCTCCACGCCGCGACGGCGCTGGTCGTGCTGGTGATGATCCTCGTCAATGCCGGCGCATGGTCTCTCTCCGCGGGGCCGCGCCTCCTGCCATCGCTGGCCGCGTCCCTTTCCCCGCCGGCTCACGCCCCGTCCCTCGCGGTACCGCCGTCCGGATCGGGAGGACGGCGATGAGCGAAGCCTCCGACCGGACCCTCCCGGCGACGAGCCGGCGGCGGCAACTCGCCGAACGCGAAGGGATGCTCCCGAACGCCGCACTCCCGGCCTGGGGGGCAGGTATGGCCGTGACGATCCTCCTCCTCCCCGGCTGGTGGCGGGCGACGCTCTCGGCGGCGACCGATGCGATCGCCGCAGCCTGTTCCCCCGCCCTGCTTGCCCCCCGGGCCGGGCCGGAACTCTGGTCCTTGCTCGGGTTGCTGCTCCCCACCGTCGCCGTGATCGCAGCAGCGGCCGGCGCGAGCTTGGCGGTGCGACTGCTCGTCGATGGATTCCGCTGGCATCCGGCCTCGATCGCCCCCGACTTCCGTCGAATCGATCCCTTGGCGGGCCTGCGCCGGATCGCCTCCCTGACCACACTTGGCAGCGCCGCAGGGGGAGCCTGTTGGCTCTTCATCCCCTTGTGGATCGCCTCGCGTGCCGGTGACCGGCTGTCCGACATCGTTGCCTCGACCACCGACGCGATCCCGATCGGGGCTCCGCTGCCGGCAGCCATCAGCCTTGCTGCGGGGGTGATCCCGGCGGGGGTCGCCTTGCTCGGGCCGACGGTCGCCGCCGCGGTGGCGGTGGCCGTCATCCGCTGGCTCCTCCTCCGGCGCCGGGGCGAGCTGCGCATCCGGATGACCCCCGAGGAGCTCCGCGAAGAGCTCCGCAGCCTCGAAGCGCCACCGGCCGTTCGCTGGGGGAAGCCCACCCCACCCCAGCCGAGCGTGGGCAGCGGTGACGCGCCCCCACCGGAAGCCGCCGGGGCCGGGGCCGGCGCCCGCCATGGTGCGGTCACCGTCGGGGTCGCCCTCCTGCTTGGCGTCGTTGCCACGGGGTCGGGATGTCGGCTCGTCAGTCGCCACAGCGCGGTGCCCCAGCAGCAGCTCGCCGAGGCGCGCCGGCTTTCGAACGAGGGCCTCTCCGCCGCCGATCAGCAGGACCTCGCCGGCGCCGAGGCGCTCCTCGGCCAGGCGGTGAAGCGGTGTCCGACCGACATCGACGCCCGCCGCCACTACGCCGCGGTGCTCTGGCAGCGGGGGGAGCGGATGAAGGGGGTGGAACAGATCAACGAAGCGCTCCGCCTCGCCCCGGACGACGTACCGCTGTGCCTCGCCGGTGGCCGGATGACGATGGAGCTCGGTCTCCTCGACGATGCCGATCGCCTCGCCTCAGCAGGCTTGCGGGCAGCGCCCCAGTCGGCCGATGCGTGGCATCTCCAAGGACAGGTGGCGCTGGCACGGGGGCGCGACGAAGCGGCACTGGCCGACTTCCACCACGGCCTGGCAATCGCCCCGGACGACCGCGGCCTGCTCCTCGACACGGCCGAGGTCTACCGCCGGCTCGGGCGCCCGCGACGGGCGCTGTCGACACTCGCGGCCCTGGGCGAATCCTATGGGGCGCAACAGACCCCCGGCCTCGTCCTTGCCCTCGAGGGGATGGCGCTGGAGGCTCTTGGCCGGGCGGACGACGCCCGTGACAGTTACCAGGCCGCCATCGCCCGCGGCGGCGCTCCCGCCGACACCGCCGAACGCCTGGCGAACCTCGATCGCACCGGCGCCGGTCCGGTGGCCGCCGCCACGTCCAGCCCGCCGCCGCGCTGAAGCCGGTCACTCCCCCGACGTCGTCCGACCGGTGAGGAGATCGAACGCCCCGATCGCCGGGACGAGGAGGGCGAGCGTGGCGAACCCATAGGCCACGACCGTGACGAACAGCACTTGGAGACTGTTCCCCTGAAGGAACGACGTGATCGCCACGAACGTCAGCGCGGGAAGGAGCGCCGAGGCCCAGCCGATCGCCGGCGAGGGATTGCGTGCCGAGAGAGCGGCGTAGAGACCGATCGCCCCGCCGACGATGACCGCCAGGAACGGGGCGAGTTGGAGCTCGAAACTCGAGCCGAAGGCGACCATGATCCGCATCGCGGTTGCGACGCCGACGAACAGGAACGTGACGGTGCCGAGGGCCACGGCAATGGCGCGCCGGGACGAGTCGTACGACAGGCCGACGTGGAACCCGAGCACGGCTGCGAAGAACAACAGCAGCGCCATCCCCAGGCCGAGGCACAGCCCCCCCTCGAGACCCGTGATGCCGGCAGCGACCAGCGCCCCACACAGAACCAGGGGCAGCAGAACGATCTCACGAGCGACCGTCAGCACCCCCAACAGCTTCCCCCAGACGAACTCCGCCGGCTCCAAATCGCTGACGAGGAGGAGGTCGAGCGACCCGCGGTCGCGTTCCGTGGTCACGCTCGTGACGGCCAGTGCCGTCACGGCCACGAGGCTGGCCAGCACCATTGGCAGCACGGCCAGCGCGACGGCGAGCCGGTCGGGCTTGGGCCTCCCCGCCTCGCCGAGAATGCCCACCACCGCCACCGCGAACAGCAGCAGCCACGCGATGCGGACGACGATGATCATCCTTCCGTAGGCTCGCGTCCGGATCTCCCGCCAGAGGATGGGGTTGTCCCAGACCTCGCGCGACGGGGTGCGGATCGCGGCCGCCGCCGCGGTCGATCCCCCCCGGGCCCGCGACTCACGGGTGACGTTCCAGGCCCGTAAGCGCCACACCGCCACCGAGTTGGCGACGACAATGATCGCTGCGCAGGTGCCGAGGAACGGCAGCAGGGTCGCCCCGCCCGAGGGGCGCAGCGCCGCGAACACGGCCCGGGCCGGAGAGACCATCGCCGCCGCCGTTGCCCCCTGCGAGGCGGTCACCGTTTCCCCGACTGCCACCCAGGCGACGAGGGCGAAAAGCGTAATCGCGAGGGACTGGAAGGTGGTCTCCTTCCAGAAGGCGACCGTCGTGGCGATGCTCGCGGCGGCCAGGGAAGCCGCCACGGTGACGGCGAACATCCGCGCCAACTGCGGCGGGGTGACGCCGCCGAAGAGGGCGGCGATGGCGAACATCGGCACCGCGGCGAGAAGCAGGAGCAGCACCCTGACAAGACTCGCGGCCAACTTCCCCAACACCAGCTCACGATCGGTGAGGCGACTGACGAGGAGGAGTTCGAGCGTGCGGCGATCCTTCTCCGTGCTCACCGCGACCGCCCCGGTCAGCGCCGCGGCCAGCATCGCCAGTGTTAACTGGAGCGGGGCAAGGATCCGCATCAGGGTGGCCCCGAAGCGGGCGGTGTCGCCGGCCGTGGCCACCGCCTGGGTGCCGGTCACCACGAGCCAGCAGGTGGCAACGATCGCCAAAAGGGCCCCCGCGTAGACCGCCCGGGCGACATACAGACCGCGGGCCCGCGGCGCGAAGGCAATCTCGCGTTCGAACACGGCCCCAAGCAGCATTCTCCCACCCCTCCAGCCTCGGTGGCATTCCACGAATCCACAAGGTAGAGTACCAAAATCAGCCGTAGAACCCTGCCCGTCTCCATTTTCCCCCGCCGAGGGATGCCCCATGCTCCTGTTCTCCCGCCCCAACCGCGTTCCCTCTGCCTGCCGCCGGGTCGCCGCAGGTATCCCGCGTGCCCTCTTGCTGCTCGGGCTGGGCCTTCTCGCCGCCGGAATCCCCGCTTCGGCGCCGGCTCAGGTGACCGTCCAGACCCTCATCGGCCGCGCGGTGACCGACGACGCGCACGCCAATGAGGTCAACGGGGCGATCACCCGGTTCCGCGACCGCGACATCGACGGCTGCCGGGCGATGCTCGAGCGCGTTCATGCCGATGACCCCAAGGTCCCCCCGCCAGGGGTGATGATGGCGACGCTGTGGTTGAGCGTGAAGCAGGTGGCCGCCGCCCGCGCCGAACTCGATCAGACCGTCACCAAGTTCCCGGAAGACCCCGAGCCCTATCTCGTGCTTGGCGATCTCGCCTTCCAGGAGCGGATGGTCACCGATGCCGCCGTGCTCTTCGACCGGGCCGAGGAGTTGGCCGCGAAGTTCGACTCCAACGCCAAGCGGAAGCGCGATTTCGAGATCCGCTGCCACGCCGGCAAGGCCGCGGTGCACGAGGCCCGCGGTCAGTGGGAGACGGCCCTCGCCGAGATCCAAAAGTGGGTCGAGATCGATCCCGACAGCGCGAGCGCGAAACAGCGGCTGGGGAGCGCTTACTTCCAGCTCGAGAAGCCCGACGAGGCGCTCACGGCCTTCGGCGAAGCGCATGATCTCGATGGGAAACTCCCGCGTAAGGAAATGCTCCTGGCGCGTCTCTACGATCAAGGGAAGAAGATCGACAAGGCCCGTGAGCTTGTTGAAGCTGCGGTCCAGGCCGCCCCAGAGGATGCCGGGGTCCGCCTCGGCGCGGCCAACTGGTTTCTCGCCCACGGCGACACCGCCGCCGCCCGGGAGAACGGGGGCAAGGCGCTCGATCTCGATCCGAAGAACCTCGAGGCGCGGATCGTCAATGGCACGATCGCCCGCGTCGCCCGTGACTTCGAATCGGCCTCGAAGCTCTTCGGTGAGGCCCACTCGCAGTCGCCGCGGAACTTCGTCGCCTCCGACTCCCTGGCGCTGGTGCTTGCGGAGCTGCCGGAAAAGGAGAACGTCCAACGCGCCCTGGAAATCGCCGAGACCAATGTCGCGATGGTCAAGGACAACCCCCAACTGCAGGTCGCCTCGCTGACGACTCTCTCCTGGGTGCTCTACAAACTCGGGCGGATGGCCGACGCCGAGAAGATCCTCGCCCAGGTGTCGCAAAACAACTCCCTCTCCGCCGACGGCGCCTACTACATCGCCCAGATCCTCTCGGACAAAGGGGAGAAGGAGCAGGCCCAGCGTCTGCTCGAGCAGCTCATGACCAACGACCCGATCTTCGCCAACCGGAAGGCCGCGGAGGACCTCCAAGCCGAGCTGAAGGCCGAGGGTTCGACGAAGGAGTGAGTCTCGCCCCGGTGCGGCGTGCCCGTGCCGCCGGTCGTCAGCGCGATTGGCTGGGCGCGGTCGGGCGCGGCGCCGGGTTGGTGCTGGCACCCGGAAACACCGGTGCGTTGAATCCGGGGAGGGTTTGGCTTCGCCCGGGATCTGTTGTCGGTTGGGGCGGAGCCACCGGCTCGGTCGCGGGCCGCGACCCTGGCACGAGATTCGACCAGTTCGTGCTCGGGGGCGAAGCCGGCTGCCCGGGGACTGCCGCTGGGGCGGGCGGCGGCGGGAATCCCGCTGGCGCCCGTGTCATCGGCGTGATGGCAGCGGAGGGGTTGAGCTGCGGCGCCATCGGCCTCACGGTGATGCCCCCACCCGGGATCCCCGGCAGGCCGTCGCCGGCCGGCGCGCTGCCTGGTTGACTCGCAGCCGCCTTGCGGAGTTGCTGGGCTCTGGCCCGTGCCCGGAGCCGATCGCTCCGCAGCGGAATGCCGGGATAGGCCTGGACTGGCACCTCAAGGCTCGGCAACCCGATCCGGCTGCCGTCGCCGAAGTAGGTGAACATCTCGATCGCCCGTGCCGGCAGCATCAGCGACAACGACAGCAACATCGTTCCCGCCGACCAACGCGCGACACGCGACCACCGCCGCGGGGTGCAAGTCATGTTCGGCCTCCCTGCCGATGGCTCTCCGGCACGGCGGGCCGCCGTCCCGCCGACGGCCATCCCCCCCCACCACAGGGTTCTTCGGCTCGATCCGCAGCGTCACTGATCGATTCCTCCGGCGGTCGGTCGCCACCGACACGACCGTCAGGACCGTCACCACCCGATCTTCGTCGGCCGTGGCCCCGACCCGGAGGCGATGGCCGGGCTGGTACGACCACCCCGGCAGATGGCACGTCCGCTTCCGCCCCAAGCCAGGCGCGGCCGCCGAACCGGGGTAGAATTGGGGCCATGGCCTCCGATCCTCGCGCCTTCGATCCCGCCACGGCCTGCTGGGCGATCGCCTCCCTGGCGGCACTGCTGACTGCGGGTGCGGCCATGCGCGCTGCCTTCGCCACGCGCGGCTCGACGGCTGTCCCGGCGACCCAGTGGGCCATCGTCGCCTCCGTCGCGCTGCTGCTTGACACGGCGGCCCGAGCCTCGGGAATCGTCTCCCAACCCGCCGCCGCTGCATCCCTGCGGATGGTGACCGCGAGCCTGTCGCTCTGTCCGGCAATGTCGCTCCTCGGTGCCAAACGCCCGCAGCATGGCGTCTGGCAGCTGATCGTCGCGGCGCTGGCGGTGATCCTCCTCCTGCCGGCGCTCTCCACGGCGCTGGTGCGACCAGACAGCGTTCCCGATGCCCATCTCCTCGGCCGCTGCTTCCTCGTCATCCTCTCGCTCGTCGGCTGGATGAACTTCGTCGCCACCCGTCACGGCGTTGCCGCGACGCTCGTCACCCTGGGGCAGTTGGTGGTGGTCCGTGGATTCCTGCCGCTGGTCGACAGTGAACCGGCCTTCCCGCCGACAGGCTCCAGCGGCGCCCCCGGGGCAGCATTCGTCGACGCGATCGGCGCCAGCCTCGCCGCCGCCGGCGGGCTCCTGGCACTGGCGCGCAGCCGGCGGACGCCGCCGTCGCCGGCCGCGGAGGGGACGTTCGCGGCAGCGCTCGGGCCGACATTTTTTGCCTTCAGGGAGACGCTCGGCGCCGCATGGACACTGCGCGTCGCCGAGCGATTCGATGCCATCGCCATCAGCCGCGGCTGGCCCTGCCGCCTCCACTTCGACGGCTTCCATCCCCCCGACGCTCCGTTCGACGGACCGTGGCAGCGGGACGCCCGCCGGGCCCTGGCGGCTCTCTTCCGACGGTTCGTCTCGCCAGACTGGCTCGGTCGGCACGGTTGGCCGGCGCCGGGCGGCGGGCGATTGGCTCCAGAGGAACGAGGGGGATAGACTGATCCGCTTCCGGGAAGACTGGCCGTTGGCCGGATCCACGGTCCTTCACCGGTTTGTCCAGCCCCATTCAGGAGCCAGTCATGTCTGAGTCGTCCGCCCAGCGCCCTGCCCAGGAACCGATGCAGGTGCCCGTCGACGAATCCCATATTCTCGCCACCTACGCGAACTTCTGCCGCGTGACCGGCACGCCGGAAGAGTTGATCGTCGACTTCGGTCTCAACAAGCAGGTGGCCGGGACGTCCCCCGAGACGATCCAGCTGACCCAGCGGATCATCGTCAATTTCTTCACCGCGAAGCGTCTGGCCTACGCCCTCCAGATGGCGGTGGCCCGTCACGAGCAGGCTTTCGGCGTCCTCGAGACCGATGTTCAGCGTCGCGTGATCCACCAGCAGGCTGCCAAGGCCTGACCAGGCACGATCGGGGATGGCCAGTCGACTCGCGGCGCCGTCGTCGGCTCGGCCATCGAGCCGATCCCACCCGGCGACCCCAGGGCGGGTTTGGCACGTATGACAACCACCACCCGGCGGGCATCGCCGGCGGACCCTCCGCCGGCGATGTCCACCGCGTTGGTCTATGGGGAAAAGTCCACCGTGACTTTTTCCGCGGACAACCGCCGCGGTCAGCGGCGGGACACTGTATCCCCAGCCTGCCACTTTTCCGGTTCAGGGCCCAATGAGCACCGTTGATCCCCGCGCCGTCGACGAGGCCCGCCAGCAGATCCGCGCGATCGTGGCGGAGATCGACCAACTCGGCCGGTCTGATCTCGCCGAGGCCGATTTCTTCCGCGGACTCCTCGATCGGGTCCTCGAGGCGATGGGGGCCGTGGCCGGGTTGGTGTGGATCGTCGGGGAAGGGGGGCGGTGCGAGCCGGTCTGCCACGCCGGGGTCCAATCCACTGGTTTGACTGACTCCCCGGAGACGCAGGAGGCGCACGGCCGACTCATTGAATCGCTCCTCGCCGGCACCGAGGGGATGCTGATCCCCGCCCGAGCCCAACTGGCCGGCCCTGACGGGAAACCGGTAGCGGGCAACCCGACCGATCTCCTGCTCGTCGCTGCCCCGATCGATCGCAACGGACAGCGGTCCGGGCTCCTCGAAGTTTTTCACCAGCCCCACCCCCCTGAAGTCGAGCAGGGATTCCTTACCTTCCTCGCCCAGGTGGCGACGGTGGCGGGCAGCTACCTCGCCCGCCGCCAGTCAAAGTCGATCGACGCCCAGCAGACCACGCTCACGCAGGTCGACCGCTTCAGCCGGGCGGTCCACGAATCGCTCGACCCGATTGCGACGGCGTTCGTGCTCGCCAATGAGGCCCGGAGGATCATCGGCTGCGACCGCGTCAGTGTTCTCGTCCGCCGTCGCCGACGCCTCCGACTCGAGGCCGTCAGCGGACAGGAATCGGTGGAGCGGCGGGCCACGGCGGTCCAGGCGATCGAGGCCCTCGCCCGCGTCGTCTCCCGCGCCCGCGATCCGCTCTGGCATCCCGATCCCGGGCGTGAGCTCCCGCCGCAGATCGAGGAGGAACTCGAGCATTTCATCGACGAATCGCACGCCACGGCCCTGGCGGTGATCCCCTTGGAGCGGCCAAAGCCGACGCCGGTCGTCAAGCCCGGAGGGGTGGACGCGGTGGCGGTCGCCCGAGCCGAATCGAACTCCGACGGCAACGAGGATCGCGAACCGGTCGGCGTGCTCGTAGCCGAATGGTTCTCGTCGTCGTCGTTCGACGGCGGGAAGCGGGCCAGAGTCGACCTCGTCTCGGATCACGGACGGGTGGCGCTGGCCAACGCGCTGGATCACACCAGCCTGCCGCTCTACGGCATCCTCGATTTCCTCGGCAAGTCGCGCGTCCTGACGACCGCCCGCAACCTCCCGCGGACGCTGACGGCGGTGGTGGCGGCGCTGACGGGCTTGGCCGCCCTCGTGCTGATCCCCGCCGATTTGCGGCTCGAGGGGAAGGGAACGCTCGAACCGGTCCATCGCCGCGACGTTTTCTCAGGCATCGACGGCGTGATCGAGTCGATTGCCGACGGCGTTGCCCACGGGATCGACGTGAAGGAGGGGCAGTTGCTCGCGACGCTCCGCAACACCGATCTCGAGATGGCCCTGACCGACGTCCTCGGCCGCAAGGCATCGAGCGAGGAGCAGCTTGTCTCCACGCAGCGGGCCCTCCTCGAAGACAACAAGATCTCCGCCGATGAACGGACGCGGATGTCGGGCCGCGTCGCCCAGCTGCGGCGCGAGATCGAGAGCCTCGAGGAGCAACGGAAATTATTCCTCACCAAAAAGCAGTCCCTCGAGGTCCGCAGCCCGATCGACGGCGTGATCGTCACCTGGCAGGTCCGCGACCGGCTCCTCCTCCGGCCGGTCGAGAAGGGGCAGGTGTTGCTCGCGGTCGCCGACAAGACCGGCCCGTGGGAGCTTGAGGTCCACATGCCCGATGACCGCCTCGGCCACGTCAACCGGGCAGCGACCCAGGCGCGGCAGGAGGAGCGGGAACTGAAAGTCGATTACGTCCTCGCCACCGACCCCGGCACCCGGCACTACGGCTCCGTCAAGGAGATCCACGAACAGGCCGAGGTGCGCGGCGAGGCGGGCAACACCGTGATGGTGCGGATCACGATCGATCCCTCGAATCACGAGCGCGAGGAGCTTGGCGCCGGAGCCACCGTGACGGCGCGGATCAACTGCGGCAAACGTTCACTGGGGTATGTCTGGTTCCACGACGTGCTCGCCTTCATCCAATCCCAGATCCTGTTCCGTCTGTGGTGACATCACCGCACAGCATCGCCCCCCGCGCCCCCCATGGGGCCGGCCGACTCCCGGAGGTCATCGTGCGTTTTTCCCCCGTCATCGCCCTCTTCGCCGTCACCGTCACGGCCCTCGCGCTCCCCGCGGCCCCTCCCGCGGCCCCGTCAGCCTCCGCGCGGAGTGCTGCCGAGCCGATCCTCGAGCACTGCCTCGTGTCGGTTCTGAAGGAGGCGAAGGTGCCGGCCAGGGAAGGGGGGGTGCTCGTCGATCTCCTCGTCCGCGAAGGGGATTCGATCAAGGCCGGCGACGTGATCGCCAAGATCGACGACAGCCAGCCGCAGTTCGAGCGCCGCAAAGCCAAGGCCGAACACGACCAGGCGGTGGCAAAGGCCAGCAGCGACGTCGACGTCCGCTTCGCGTTGGCCTCGGAGCTCGTGGCAGCCGCCGAGTACGAGAAGGCGCAGCTGGCTGCCGACAAGCTCCAGGGGAGTGTCACCCTCGTCGAGCTCGACCGTCTTCAACTCAACGAGCGGAAGGCCGAACTGCAGATCGAGCAGGCCGAACTCGAGCGGAAAATGACTTCACTGGCCTCCGATTCGAAGGCGGTGGAGGTCGAGGCCGCCGAGAAGGCCATCGAGCGGCGCACGATCACCGCTCCCCTCGAAGGCACCATCGTTCAGGTCTTCCCGCATCAGGGGGAATGGATGCAGCCGGGCGATCCGCTGGCCCGCGTCGTCCAGACCGACCGGCTCCGCGTCGAGGGCTACGTCGACTCTTCCCGCTGGAATCCAGAAACCGTCAGGGACCGGCCGGTGACCGTCGACGTCGTGTTCGCCGACAACCGGACGGAGTCGTTCCCGGGGCGGATCGTGTTCACCAGCCCGCTGGTCGATTCCGGAGGCGACTACCGCGTCTGGGCGGAGGTGGAGAATCGGCGCATCGCCGATTCGACCCAGTGGCTCCTCCGGGCTGGCCAATCGGCCACGATGACGATCCATTCCAGCCTGGCGCCCCTTCCCCCCGTCACGCGGTAGCCTTTCGCGGAAAGCCCCCACCCGATGTCGACCGCCGCGGACGCCTTCCGATCGAGCACCACGCGCCCCGTCGGCCTGCGCCGCCGCGGTGACCTCGTGGCGACGAGGCAGTCCTACCAGGGGCAGATCTGGTGGGTCGTGAAGGATCCGATTTCGCTGGGCTATTTTCGCTTCCGCCCCGAGGAGTATGCCCTCCTCGACATGCTCGATGGCCAGGCGAGCCTGGAGCGGCTCAAGGAGCAGTTCGAGGCCCGTTTCCCCCCCCGCCGGATCACCGTCGAGGAATTGGCCCGCTTCGTGGCCACGCTCCACCGCAGCGGCCTCGTCATTGGCGACCGACCGGGGCAGGGGCCGCAGCTCTTCGAGCGCCGCCGTCAGCGGATCTGGCGGCAGTGGATGGCATGGCTTGCCAACATCATGTCGATGCGCTTCCGGGGGATCGACCCCGACTGGATCCTCCACCGGATTGACCCCGGGTTCGGCTGGCTGTTCTCCGTCCCCGCGGCGGCCGGTGTGGCCGTGCTCGTCTCCAGTGCCCTCCTGCTGGTGCTGGTGAACTTCGATGTCTTCAGGGCGAAACTGCCGGAGTTCCAGCAGTTTTTCGCCTCCGGCAACTGGATCTGGCTGGCCTTGGCCCTCGGGTTCACGAAGGTTCTCCACGAGTTTGGGCACGGTCTGTCGTGCAAGCATTTCGGTGGGGAATGCCACGAGATGGGGGTGATGCTCCTCGTCTTCACTCCGTGTCTCTACTGCGATGTCTCCGACAGCTGGATGCTGCCGAGCAAGTGGCAACGGGCGGCGATCGGCGCGGCCGGGATGTACATCGAGCTGATTCTCGCCTCGATCGCCACCTTCCTGTGGTGGAACTCCCATTCGGGGGTCTTCAACCAGCTGTGCCTCGACGTGATGTTCGTGTCGAGCGTGTCGACGCTGATGTTCAATGCCAATCCGCTGATGCGCTACGACGGCTATTACATCCTCTCCGACCTCCTCGAGATCCCCAACCTCCGCCAGAAGGCGACGACAATCCTCGGCAGGCTCGCGTCGCTCGGGTGCCTCGGTATCGAGCAGCCGGAGGACCCGTTCCTCCCCACGCGCAACCGTGGCCTCTTCGCCCTGTTCGCCATCGCCTCGAGCCTCTACGGCTGGATGGTGACAGCGTCGATCTTTCTTTTCGTGTGGAGTGTTTTCAAACCCTACCGCCTCGAGGTGCTGGGGCAGATGCTCGCGATGGGCGCCTTGTGGGGGCTTGTTGTCAGGCCGATCCAAAACATGATCAAGTTCCTCAATGTTCCCGGGAGGCGCGAGGAAGTGAAGCTCCGTAATCTCGTCACGACGGGAGCCGTCGTCACCGCCCTCGCCGCCGCCGTGGCACTCATTCCCCTTCCCCAGCGGGTGTGGTGTGCCGCCGAACTGCGTCCCCGGGCGGAAGAGACGGTCTACGTGTCGGTCGCCGGAGTCCTTGAGAGCATCACGGTGAAGCCAGGAGCGCTGGTCGAGGCCGGTGCCGAGATCGCTCGGCTCTCCAGCATCGATCTCGATCTGGCGATCGCCGATCTCGACGGCAAGGCCACCCAGGCCCGGGCGCGATTGGCGAGCCTCGAGCGCGAGCGGTTTACCGATCCCGCCGCCAGCCTCGAGATCGGCACTGTGGAGGAGTCGCTCAAGAGCGTTGAAGAGCAACTCAAGCGGAAGCGGAAAGACCGGGCGGACCTCGTGCTCAGCGCCCCGCGGAGCGGCGTGGTGCTCCCATCCCCAGCCTTGAAGACCCCCCCGGACGGAACCGGCCGGCTCCCCGGGTGGAGCGGCCATGTCCTCGAGGAGCGGAACCTCGGCGCCACGCTCGCCGAGGGGACGGTTCTCTGTCTTGTCGGTGATCCGAACGCGTTCGAGGCGGTGATGGTCGTCGACCAGTCGGAGATGGAGTTCGTGTCGCGGGGGCAGCGAGTCGACCTGAAAATCAACGCGCTGCCCTGGCAGACGTTCCGCGGAACGATCGACGAGATCGCCGAGACGAATCTCGAGGGAGGATCGGAGCGGTTGAGCGTGAAGTCCGGCGGCCAGGTTCCCACGCGGACCGACGAATCGGGGAGGGAGATGCCGATCTCCACCAGCTACGAGGCCCTCATGGCGGTCGATGATCCCGACGGTGCCTTCACCGCTGGGATGCGCGGCTCAGCCCGAATCCGGGTCGGGCAGCGGACGGTTGGCAGTTGGTTGCTGCGTCTCCTCTGGCAGACGTTTAACTTCCGGATGTGATCCGCGCCCGACCATCAACTCCCCTTCCACCCATGCCGCATCTTGAGCGGATCACGCTCCATCCGGTGAAGAGCCTCGACGGCCTCGATGTCGAGCGGGCCTGCGTGCTCCCCTGCGGGGCGCTGGCCAACGACCGCCGCTGGCGCCTGGTCGACTTCGATGGGCATGTCGTCAACGCCAAGCGGACGCCGCTCATCCAGCGCATCCGGGCGACCTTCAATCTCGACGGCGCCCCAACGGTGGGGCTCTCCACCCCCCTCGACTGGCGCGGGGAGACAGCGCCTCCCCCTCCCTTTCCAGACCGCTTTCCCCTCGTGCCCGGGCCGGAGGGGCCATGTCGCTGGCTCTCCGCCGCACTCGGGGTGGAGGTCCTCCTCCAGGAGCGTGCCGAAGGGGGATTCCCCGACGACCGCGACGCGATGGGGCCGACGCTCGTCTCCACCGCATCGCTGAGCGAAGTGGCCCGCTGGTTCTCCCTGCCGCTCGGGGAAGTCCGACGCCGATTCCGGATCAATCTCGAGGTGGGCGACTGCCAGGCCTTCTGGGAAGACGCGTTGGCCAGCCCCGCGCCCCCCGGGAAAACCTCCGGTGGGCCCGCCGGACCGGTCCTGCACGACCCCCTCCCCACCGATCCCTGCGCCCCGCCGCCGCTGGCGTTCCGTGTCGGCGAGGCCGGCTTCACGGCCGTCAACGTCTGTCGGCGCTGCCCCGTGCCGGCCCGCGACTCAAGCACTGGCCGCATCACGGAGCACTTCCGGGAGGTGTTCGAGGCCTGGCGGCGGAGGCGGCTCCCCCGTGACGTCGATGCGGCAGCCTGGGGGGGGTTCTACCGGCTGGCGATCAACACCGTCGGCGATGGGCAGGGCGGAAACGTGCACGTGGGCGACCGGATCGAACCGGTCGCCCACGCAGGTGATTCATGACTCCGCCGACCGGCGCCGATCAGTTGGGCGGCAGCGGGACGGAGAGGGCCGGATCGTAGAACGGTGGCGGCGGGATGATGATGTTCCCGTCGCCATCGATGACATCCGCGGGGAGATCCTGGACCGACGTGCTGAAGTTGAGCCCCTGGAGATTGGCCTCGTTGGCGGCCCGGATGTTGAGGATCCCCTGGCCGGGGATGACGACGACATTGGTGGCGTCGAACGTCCAGCCGACCGAGTCGAGGAGGATGTTGCCGTTGGCTGTGGAAACGGTGCCCGACACGATGGTTGCAGCGCCGCCGACCCGGTTGCTTACCACGCTGGCGTTCAGCACGGCTCCCGGCGCGTCGGCCACCGACAGGATGATTCCGTTGCCCCCGTTCGTCACGATATGGTTTTCGTTGATCGTGACGTTCATGACGCCGTTCTCGTTGGCCTGGGCCCGGACGCCGACCGGCACCAGCGAGAAGGTCGATCCGACGACTTGGACGGTCGACTGGTTGCCGAACACGCCCGGGGAGATCCCGGCCGTGGCATCGACACCGGCGGTCCCGATACGCTCGAACCTGGTGTTCTCGACGTACGCTTGGCCGTTGGTGACCTGGACACCCGCGGCGGTCGTCCCCTCGATGTTCGAGTTCGAGATCCGGACCCGCCCCTCGTTGTAGATATCCTTGACGACCACGGCCGATCCGCCGGTGTTGGTGAAGATCGAGCTGTCGATGTTGACCTTCGGATCGCCCGCCCCGGCACCGCCACCGTCGACAACGAACCCGTCGGCCGTGAGGCCGGTCAGGACCATGTTCGAGAAATTGAGCGTCGAGTTCGAGCCGCTGGCATCGCGGATCACGACACCGGTCTGCTGGGGACCGCTGCCGACGATCCGGACGTCGTTGACAATCACAAAGCTGGCCGGATTGGTGATGTCCCTGTCGGTGATGCCGACCCGCGAACCGGTGATCTGGAGATGGTCGACGACGGATCCGTTGCGGAGCGTGATCGCCGGCGCGGCCCCCGAGGCGATCACCGGATAGTCGGTGCTCTTCACACCGCTCCACACCGGCACGAGGCCCATGTTCGCCGTCGGCAGTCGCATCGCCGACCCCTGACCGACAAGAAACTGGTGATCGGCCGAGAAGTGGAACCCGCCCGCATAGGGCTGATTCGAACTGATCCCCTGGTGGACGAGGATGATGTCGAACTCTTTCGACGCCAGGAGTTGCGCGTCGGCGAGCGTGGCCACCGGCGATTCCGCGGTGCCCAGCCCCGTGGCCGCCATGGCGGAGACAGACTGCGGCACGGCGGCCGTGCCCGCGGCCATGGCGCTGTCGACGTGGATCACTTCCCAGGGGGTGTTGGTGAAGGGATTCAAGGCCTGCACCGGCGCCTGATGGGCACGGACGATGTGCTCGTTGCGCATCATCGGTTGCTCAAGCTGGTCGGAGACGTTCCGCCGCCGCGAACCACCCATCCGGTAGGTGATCCTGGCAAAGCCGGTCCAGTCGAAGTAGCTGTCGTTGTTCGCCTGGAGCGAGAAGTCCCAGTTGTTGAGGAACGTCATGTCGAGGCGGGTGTACACACCGCCGAAGTACGGGACGACGGCGGCGCTGCTGGGGAGGTTGTAGCGGGTGTTGCCGAAGGAATAGCCTCCGACGCTCACCATGCCGGCCCAGTCGGAGAGGCCGGGGACGTAGGCACCGAGTTCAAGATCTGCCCCGGCGAGACCGGCATTGATGCCGAGGACACCGAGGAGCGAATTGCCGACGTACGGTCCCATCGTCGACGCGGTGGTGCCCACCGGGATGTAGCCGTTGCTCCGCAGGTTGCCAAAGTCGGTAAGCCATTCGCCCGACACGCCAACCTGATTGTAAGACATCCCTCCAGCGAAGACATAACTCCCGCTGGCGTCGTTGATCCAAGTGTTGCCGTACTGGTTTTGGTCGCCGTCGTAGTCCCAGTAGACGCCGATGCCGCCGATCGTGCCGCCGAAGAACTGCTTGCGGACGATACCGACGTTGGAGAAGAAGCCGCCGTAGTTGGAAAGATGGCTGCGGAGATCAGCCGACCAGAACCCGCCCATGTCGTCCTCGGCGTAGGGAATGAACCCGCCGAGCGTCATGTAGCTGCCGCGGTAGCCGAGACCGCGGTCGGCGGCATTCAGCCCGTAGTACAGCCACCCGGGACCGGTGTTGTTGAGGTTTGCGAACCCGGCAGCCGCCCGGTTCACGACGCCACCGACCGGCGCCATGCCCATCTGCCCCGTCTGAGCGAGGGCGGTGCCGGACTGCCCCGCCGCCGTGGTGGCGACAAGCATGCAGGCGGCCATCGCTCGGACGCGACGGCGCCAGATGGCCATTCGGCCACGGCTGGCCTTCGGGCGGAAGCGACAGCTGCCGGCGGGACGATGCGCTGTGTTCTTCATTGGATTCGGATTCCGGACGGTGGCCGGTTCGCACAGTGGATTTCCACCGTGCGCCTCATAACCGGCATGATCGTCAGCAGTGATCGACCCACTCCGCCCCTTACCATGAGCATTTCCGGAACAACCTCCGGGCGCGGAACGGACGCGGCGATCGTCCCGTTTTCCCCAGTCGTCGCCGTCGGCCCCCCACCACGCTGTCGGGCGGACCGAAGCCCATCCCCAGCCGGCCCGTCTCCCCCAGCTTTCGCGGGCGGGCGCTGGAAGTTGGGCCGCCGGTCGGGATCTTCAGCGGACCGCCCCAGACCGAGCGATGCGATTGGAGAGCGGCTGGGCCCGCTCCAGAGGTCGACGGACGGCCACCGGGGAGCGGGCCACGGCCTCATCGCGGGGCGTTCAGCCGTCGAACTCCTCGAGGCGGAAGCGGCTCACCGACTCGTTGAGCCCGTCGACCGCCCTGGCCATGTGGCTCGACGCCTCCTGGAATTCGCCGAGCGCCTCGGCCGCCGCCCGGGAGCCGTCGGTGAGGGTGACCAGCGCCTCGGCGATCTGCTGGGCCCCGGTGGCTTGGGCCCGCATCCCCTCGTTTACATGGTCGAACCTCGTCGACAGGCCCTGCACCTTGCCGATCACGTCGGCGAATTGACCGCTGATCCCCGAGACCCGCTCCACCCCCGCCTTGACCTCTCTGGAGAATGTCTCCATCTCCGACACGCCTGCGCTCACCGCCTGCTGCATCTGCTCGACGAGCCGCTCGATGTCGAGGGTCGCGACAGCCGTCTGGTCGGCGAGCCGGCGGATCTCCCGGGCCACGACGATGAAGCCCTGGCCGTACTCGCCCGCCTTCTCGGCCTCGATCGAGGCGTTGATCGAGAGGAGATTGGTCTGATCGGCCACCTTCGTGATCGTCGTGATCACCATGTTGATGTCTTCGGCCCGCTCGCGGATGAGGGCCAGTCGTTGGCTGAACTGGTTCGTCGACTCCTCGAGGTGGTGCATCGTCTCCCCCACCTCCCCGAGGTTCTCGCGCCCCGCATCGGCCACCGCCGCCGTGTCGTTGGCGACCGCGGCCACGTCGTTCATCGTGGCGAGGAGCTCACGACCGGTGACCGAAATCTCGCGGCTGGCAGCCGCCGCCTCGGTGGTGCTGGCCCCGAGCGAATTGATCGCCTCCTCCTGATGCGCTCCGGCGGTCGCGAGATCGCGGGACGTGGCCCCGAGCTCGCGACTGGCCTCCTTCACCTGCTCGACGATGCTCCGCAGGCTCTGCGTCATGTGGCTGACATCCCGGAGCAACTGGCCCGTCTCGTCGCCCCCGCGCTGGTCGAAGCCCCCCGTCAGGTCGCCCGCAGCCACCCGGCGAGCGACGGCGGCGGCCGACGCGACCCGGCGCCGGACCCGGTTGGCCAGCCAGGTGATCAGGCCCGTCAGGAGCGCCAGCGCCGCACCGGCGGCGAGGAGGATGTCAAACATTGGTCGCTGGACCCGCCCCGTGATCTCGCGCCAGGGTAGTTTGACGACCACCGTCCAGCCGGTGCTCGAGCCCTGGGCCCCCGCAAACAGACAGTCGGCACCGGTCTCGACGTCACCGCCACGGATGACCGAGGAGGGCGCCCCCACGAGCCGGTCGACGATTCGCATCCAGGCCGCCTCGGAGAGCCCCTGCCCGCTTTCGTCGGCCTTGGCTTCCGTGCTGGCGATCATCCGTCCCTCGGGGCCCACCACCGAGATCGCTGCCGACCATCCGGCCTGCGCGAGGCGGTCACGGATCTTGTCGAGGCGTCGATCGAGATCCTCGAGCGATGAGCTGACGCCGGCAGCACCGAGGAAACGGCCTCCGACGACGATCGGCCAGATGTGGTCGATGACCTTCACCCCACCGTCGTCGTGTGGTTCGGTGACGATGCCGGCGTCCGTCCGCGCATTTGCCTCGGCCTGCATCCGGCTGCGCGTATACCCGCGGGCATCGGGCGACACCATTGCCGGCGACGAGGCTGCGTTGATCGCGCCGGGGTTGAGCGGGTCGCGGGTCCAGCCCAAAACCCGCGGCGCGGCGTCGGCGCTCCCCGCGTCGGGCTCGAGCACGTACCACGTTTCCGCGAACCTCGGCTGACCATCGAGGACTGCCCGGGCGAGATTTCCCAGGGAGTCATCCTCCCTGGCCACGCCCTGGCCAGCCGCCAGTGCCATCCCGCGCGCGGCCGTCAGGGCCTCGAGGGTGCCACGATCCAACTCGGCAGCGATGGCCGCGGCCTGTCCACGGATCGCCTCTTCGGCCGACTCCCCCAGCACTTCCACGCCACGACGGTATCCCCCCCAGACGAGGATCGCGAGAAGAAAGAGCGTGAAGGCCCCGAGGACGAGGATCCGGGGACGGATGCCGATGGCAGGGAGGCGCATGGCGGGTGGATGGTGCCGGGGCGAAGGGGAGGAGCCACCCGGAGCGAAACCTCCGGGAGGTGAAATCATAGGTTACTTTCACGACGGCCCCTGATCCCGCGACGGTTCAAAAACCGGCCCAGCCCGTATAAAGGTTGTTTTCTGCCCTCCTGCGGCGCTCCCCCCCGCTCCCCCACGATCTCACCATGTGGCACCTCCAGACCCACGACGCGCTCCTCTTCGACTGTGACGGAACGCTGGCCGACACGATGCCGGCCCATTACCTCGCCTGGCTCCATGTGAGCGATCTGCACGGATTGTCGTTCGACGAGAACCGCTTCTACGCCATGGGGGGCCGCCCCACCCGCGACATCGTGGCGACCCTCGCCCGCGAGGCAGGCCTCGATCTCGACCTCGACACTGCGGTGCGAACGAAGGAAGAATCGTTTCTTTCGCGGCTAGAGCATGTGGCGGCCATCGATCCGGTCGTCGATGTCGTGCGCCGGTCGCAAGGGCGGATCCCGATCGCGGTGGTGACGGGGGGGCACCGGGCCGTGTGTGAACGGATCCTCGCCCACATCGGGCTCGCCGGGGCCTTCGACCTGATCGTCGCCAGCGAGGACACCGTCCGCCACAAGCCCGATCCAGACCCGTTTCTCGAGGCCGCCCGGCGGCTCGCCGTCCGCCCGGAACGCTGCGTGGTCTGGGAAGACAGTGATCTGGGGATCGCCGCCGCCACCCGGGCGGGCATGGACTGGATCGATGTCCGCTCCTTCCATACCCCCAAGCGGCTCAACCCATGACGGCCCATCGGCCCACCCCGGCGGTGACGATCGATACAATTCGCGCCGCCCACAAGCGGATCGCGGCGGGGATCGCCCGGACGCCCTGCCCCCACAGCATTCCCCTTTCCGAGCTCACCGGCTTCCGGGTGTGGTGCAAGCTCGATCTCCTCCAGCGCACCGGTTCGTTCAAGGAGCGGGGGGCACGCAATGCCCTCGAACTCCTCGACACCGCCGCCCGCTCCCGTGGGGTCATCGCCGCCAGCGCCGGCAACCACGCCCTCGGGCTGGCCTGGCACGGACGCCTGCTCGAAATCCCGGTGACCGTCGTCATGCCCCGGTTCGCGCCGCTGGTGAAAGTGGCCACCTGCCGGCGCCTCGGCGCGAACGTCATCCTCGAAGGGGAGTCGTTTGAGGACGCCCGGGCCAGGGCGGTGGAGATCGCGGCCCGGGACGGACTGGAACTGATCCACGGCTTCGACGACCCGCGGGTGATCGCGGGGCAGGGAACGATGGCCTTGGAGGTGCTTGCCGACGTCCCTGATGCCGACGCGATCATCGTTCCCACGGGGGGCGCGGGCCTCCTTGCTGGGGTGGCGATCGCGGCGAAGGCCGTGCGGCCGACGATCTCAGTGATCGCCGTAGAACCGGCGGCCGCCGGTAGTTTCTCGGCCTCGCTGGCGGCCGGCCGACCGGTGCAGGTTCCCCTCCGGCCGACCCTCGCCGATGGCTTGGCGGTGGGGAAGGTGGGGGAGGTGTCGTTTCCGCTGGCAGCGCCGCTGGTCGACCGGGTCGTAACGGTCGACGAACAGGCGCTCGCCCTCGCGGTCTTGCGGCTGTCGGAACTGGAGAAGACGGTCGTCGAGGGGGCGGCGGCGTCCGCGCTGGCGGCGATTCTCGGAGACGATTTGGCCGATCTCCGCGGCAAGCGGGTCGTGCTCCTCCTCTGCGGGGGCAACATCGACATGACAACGCTCGGTCGGGTCATCGATCACGGTCTGGCGGTGGACGGTCGCCTGTGGCGGTTCCGAACCCGGCTGGTCGATCGTCCCGGCGGCATCGCCCGGCTGACGGCGACGATTGCGGCCGCCGGCGCCGGGGTCGTCGAGATTGTCCATGACCGCACGTTTTCCGGAGCTGACGTCTTCTCCGTGACCGTCGAGGTGACGGTCCAGACCGCCGACCATGCCCAAGTGGCCGCGCTCCGCGAGCGCCTCCGCGGCGACGGTTTCGAGCTCTTGCCCACCGCCGCCGGTTGACGCGGTCGCGCCCCCGGCACGGGGCAGGGGCAGGTTGGGGAAGGGTTGACGGCCACGCGGACGTTTCCGGCGCGGCGGTCAGGACTGGCTCGGAACCGCCTTCCGCGCCGATGAGGCATCGACCGGGAGGCAACGCGCGCCCCCGCCGAGGAGACCTCGCGATGGTGACGCATTCCGGCCAGGGTTTGAGGTGCAAGGCAGCGAGTCCGTCGGCAGAAATCGAGGAGGAACGGGCCCGGCTGCGCGAGGAACTGCTCCAGCGGATCCTCGCCCGGGAGATTCGGCGCCAGGCGATGCGCCGCGCGCCGCGTTGAATCAACGGCGCCCTGGCGGTCGCGGGCCCGAGTCGCGGGGAGGGAAGCGCATGGTAAGACTCGCGCGACTCCTGATGCGGTTGGTGTTGACGCTCTGGCTGGTGGCTTCGGCCCCCCCCGCATCGGCGCAATTCGCACCGTGGACATGGGGATGGGGGGCGACGCCAGCGGCCAGAGAGTCGTTCACACCCGAGGTGTTTGCCGACTACCTCGGCAGCGGTCAGCCCCCGCATCCGGCCGTGGTGCGGATCATCGCTCCGGAGAACGGGGGCACCTCAATGGGCTCGGGGGTGCTCGTCGACATCAACGCCTCGCAAGGGCTCGTTCTCACCAACTGGCACGTCATCCGCGGGGCGTCGGCGGCGATTCTCGTGCAGTTTCCCGACGGATTCCAGACGGCCGGGACGGTCATCCGTCATGACGAGCCGTGGGATCTCGCCGCGGTCGCGATCTGGCGACCGCGGGTCGTGCCGATCCCGATCGCTTCATCACCGCCGAAGATCGGCGAACCACTCTCGATCGCGGGATACGGCAAGGGGCCGTTCCGATCCGAGGCCGGGCCCTGCACGCAGTACCTCGCACCGGGAAGCGGCTACCCGCTGGAGTTCGTCGAACTTCAGGCCACTGCCCGACGGGGTGATTCAGGCGGCCCGATTCTCAACGCCCGCGGTGAACTCTCCGGCATCCTCTTCGGCCAGGGCCAGGGACGAACGATCGGCGCCTGCTCGACCCGCGTGCAGACGTTCCTTGCCAGCGTCGGCTCGAAGGGCATCACCCCCGAGATGGCAGCGAATCTCCAGAGGTCCCTCCCCGCAATTCCACCGGCCGCCGGGGGAGGGGGGCAGGCGTCCGCCGCGGCCGTAGCCATCCAGCCGTCGCCCCCGCCTGGCCCCCCCGCTGCCGGCACGATCGACGCCATTTCGTCCGCGGCCGCGCTCCCAGGCATCGCCATGGTCGCCCCGGATGGTCGGCTCTCCCTCCCGTCGCTCCCCTCCCCACCGCCGGATTCCCCTGGCCTGCCCCCCGCCGCCGATGGTCCTGGCACGGCCCCCACCC